>CAYXAZ010000020.1:0-43145 GCA_964463085.1 uncultured Flavobacteriaceae bacterium
GTATATGGTAACTTTTTAGAAACAGTAACTCAAATATTACCAATGTATGCGATGCGTGCATTTGGAGGAACATTATATTTCACAGGTTTTATATTATTAGCCTATAATATTTACAAAACGGCGAAAGCTGGTTCTACAGTAGAAGATGAGTTGGTAGAAGCAGTACCGTTAAAACAGATAAGTTCAAGAAGATTGGCTGGTGAAGGTTGGCATTCATGGTTAGAAAGACGTACCGTTTTATTTACTATATTAACAACTGTTGCAATATTAATTGGAGGTGCGGTTGAAATTATTCCATTATTGATAGTGCCGGAAAATATACCAAAAATAACGAGTGTAAAACCTTATACACCATTAGAACTTGAGGGGAGAGATATTTACATTCGTGAAGGCTGTAATAACTGTCACTCACAAATGATCAGACCGTTCCGTTCTGAGGTAGAACGTTATGGTGAATATTCTAAAGCAGGAGAGTTTGTGTATGATAGACCTTTCTTGTGGGGCTCTAAAAGAACAGGGCCGGATTTGCATAGAATAGGCGGTAAGTATAATGATAATTGGCATTTCAATCATATGTTTGACCCTAGATTAACATCACCGGGCTCAATGATGCCACGTTATCCTTGGTTATTGACAGACGATTTAGATGTATCTGATACAGAATCAAAATTACAAGGCTTGGTAACTTTAGGAACACCTTATACGCAGTTTGAAATTGATAATGCATTGCATTTATTGAGTAATCAAGCAGCAGAGGTAGAGCAAAACCTAAGACAAGACCCTGAATTTGTTAAAAATTATGGTAATAGTAATATGCAAAATAAAGAAATTGTTGCATTGATTGCTTATTTGCAAAGGCTAGGTACAGATATTAAAAAAGGTGAAACAGCTCAAAATTAATAGACTATGATACGATTTGTAAAACATTATTTTGAAGGCATAGTAGATATAGAAATATATCCAATAATATCGTTATTGTTATTTTTCATAGTATTTATAACAATGTTGGTACATGTACTTAAAATACCGAAAAAAAATATAGAAGAAATTAGTAACCTACCTCTTGATGGGGAAGAAAACATAAATAGTTATGAGTAATAATGAACTATCATTTTGGAAAAGAATAATTAAATCATTAACCAAAGCAAATGAATTAGGTCATGAAGATGAGGTAATGACCGATCATGATTATGATGGTATACGAGAATTAGATAATGTATTGCCACCTTGGTGGTTATATGGTTTTTATATTACCATTGCAATATCAATTTATTATACTATAATGGTATTTGCTGATCCTGAAAGCTATAACCAAGAGAATGAATATGTTGCAGAGGTAGCGACGGCTAAAGCAGAAGTTGAACAATATAAAAAAGATCACCCTGAATTATATGATGATGCCAATTTGGTGGCATTGACTGATCCTGCTGATATTGCAAAAGGGAAAGAGCTATTTGCTTCTAAAACCTGTACAGCTTGCCATTTAGCTGATGGCGGAGGTAGTATTGGTCCGAACCTTACTGATGAAAATTGGATTTTAGGAGGTGGCTTTAAAAATATTTTTAATGCCATTTCTAAAGGTGGAAGACCGGGCAAGGGTATGATTGCCTGGGAAGGAACGATAAACCAAAAAGAAAGACAACAATTAACGAGTTATATACTTACCTTAAAAGGTACAACACCTGCAAATCCGAAAGCTCCTGAAGGAGATGTTTGGAAAGCAGAATAAAATAAGATAGAAAGCTATTTTAAAAGTAATATTTAACTAAAGTGTTTCCTTGAGCGGAATCGAAAGGTTCTTGTTTTTAACAAGTTATAGTTTTCGAATCCGCCTCAAACTGACATGAAAAGTTACTTTTAAAATAGCTTTCTATTTTTATATAATATGTGTCGTAAATGTTTCATTTAGAGTCATTTTTTCATAGTAATTTTGTATAAAAATAGAAGTATACTTTTTTAATGAATTCATTTAATGACAACTCAAGATAAAGAACATTTTAGAGATTCAATAGGTACAATTACTGATGACGGCAAGCGCAATCATATTTTTCCAAAAAAACCTAAAGGGAAGTTTACAAATTATAGAACATATGTAAGTTGGTTTTTATTACTTCAACTAATTTTTGCTCCTTTTATAAAAGTGAATGGAAATCAATTTATTCTGTTAAATGTGATGGAGCGAAAATTCAATATTTTCGGCCAGCCATTTTGGCCTCAAGATTTTCACTTGCTGGTATTGTCAATGTTGGTAGGTATCGTTTTTATCATTCTTTTTACAGTCATATTTGGTCGGATTTTTTGTGGGTGGATGTGCCCTCAAACTATTTTTATGGAAATGGTTTTTCGAAAGATTGAATTTTGGATCGAAGGAGATAGAAGGAAACAAATTCGTTTAAATAAACAACCATGGAATGCTGAAAAAATAAGAAAGAAAGGTTTAAAATGGTTTATTTTCTTTTTGATTTCCTTTTTAATTGCAAATGTTTTCTTAGCCTATTTTATTGGTAGTGATGTGTTATTACAATATATTACCAATAATCCATTAGATCACTTAAGTACCCTAATTAATCTATTAGTTTTTACCTTAGTGTTTTTCTTTGTTTTTGCATGGTTTAGAGAGCAGGTATGTATTATAGTATGTCCGTATGGTAGGCTGCAAGGTGTTTTATTAGATAAAAAATCAATTGTTGTTGCCTATGATTATAAAAGAGGAGAAGCCGAAAATGGACGAAAAAAAATCCGTAAAAATGAAGATAGAGCAGCTTTAGGTCATGGTGATTGCATAGACTGTAACCAATGTGTTGTTGTTTGCCCTACAGGTATTGATATAAGGAATGGTACACAATTAGAATGTGTTAACTGTACAGTATGCATTGATGCTTGTGATGAAATAATGGACAAAATAGGTTTTGAAAAAGGATTGATTAGATATGCTTCTGAAGATAATATTGAAAAAGGCAAGAAGTTTAAATTTGATATAAGAATAAAAGCATATTCCATTGTCTTAGGCATTTTAATAACCGGTTTAGTAACGTTGTTATTTTTACGAACTGACATAGAAGCAATTATACTTAGATTACCGGGGCAAATGTTTACTACTACAGAAGATGTGGTAAGTAATGTATATACATTTAAGTTAATTAATAAAACAGTAAATGATCTAGAAAATGTTGAGATCAAACTAATCTCACATAATGGAGAAATAAAAATGGTAGGAGGAAAAAGTAATGTGTTAAAAGGATCACTTAAAGAAGGGACAATATTTATTGAAATTGAAAAGAAAGATCTAACTTCGTCAAAAGAAAAATTAAAAATAGGAATATATGCTGATGGTAAATTAATTGAAACAACTTCAACTAATTTTCCAGGTCCTGTAAAAATAAAATAATTTAAAACCGAGTATCAAATGAAAGTAGATGCTATACTTTGGGATTATGATGGAACATTGGTAAATTCTGTTCCGAAAAACATGGATATTACCAAACAAATTCTTTCTGTTATTGCTCCTCAATTAACAGGAGAAAAATTGCCAAATTGCTTAAAAAATAAAGAAGCATATCATATTGCCAACCATCAATCAAAAAATTGGCAAGATTTGTATATTAACTATTATGGGTTAACAGAAGCAGAAACATTGAAAGCTGGAAATTTATGGACTGAGTATCAACTAAAAAACTCAACTCCTGTTGAATTATTTTCTGAAATTGAACAAACGATTAATCAATTATATTTACCTCAAGGAATATGCTCTCAAAATTCATCTGAAAATATTAGTCAAGTTTTAGAAAAAAATAACTTACTTCAAAAATTTAATACCATAATTGGATATGATAATGTTCCAAATGATTCACAAAAACCCTCTCCAATTGGTGGAATAAAATGTTTGGAACAGATTTTTGAAATAATAAAAAACAAAGTCATAGTCTATATTGGCGACCATGAAGGTGATGTAGAGTTTTCGAGAAATATTGAAAAAGAATTATGTAAGAGTAATAAAGTTATTTCTGTTATTGCTACATATAGTGGAGCTAACACAAAATCATGGAGACATAAGCCTGACTTTGAAATTACATCTCCAACAGATTTGTTTAAAATAATAAGTAATTAATAACTATTGCTGTAGAATAATAAAAAACAATTACGAGTACTCGGGATAAACCACATGAAACGAGCATGCTAAAAAGTTTAACACCCAAAGAAATAACCTGCCCCGTACTTGATGCGGGGACAAATAGCGAACAGTCCCGATAGTTATCGGGATGACCGAATTATTAAATATTATAGACACATGAAAATAAAAATAAATTGGGGTACAGGTATAGTAATAGCAATGGTATTATTTATGACGTTTATTCTCCAGTTTTTATACAGATCTTTTGATACTAAAAATAGCCATGATTTAGTTTCTGAAGATTATTATAAAGATGAACTCTATTATCAACAGGAAATTGATAAAATGAATAATGCGAGTAGGTTAGAGCAAAATCTAATTCTAAAACACGTTAAGGAAGGTTTTTTAATTACTTTTCCTAAAGATATGGATGCGACTAAAATTACCGGTACCGCTTATTTTCAAAGACCATCTAGTAAAAGCTTAGATTTTCAACAAGAAATTGTTTCATTGACAAATTCTAAACTATTAATTGATCATACCAATTTAGTTTCAGGAAAATGGAAAGTAAAGATTGATTGGAAATATGGCGATGTGGAGTATATGTTGAAAGAAACTATCTTCTATTAATAATAAAATTAGGAATGAATACCGATTTTGACTAAAGACTAAAGACTATTTTATACACTGCTTTCATACTAGGATTATTAGGTAGCTTTCACTGTATTGGTATGTGTGGACCGATAGCCTTTGCATTACCGGTTGATAGGACTAACAAATCTAAAATGGCATTTCAAACCTTTTTATATCACTTTGGAAGACTGTCTAGTTACTCATTGATTGGGTTAATTTTCGGACTTGTTGGTAAAGGGTTATATCTAGCAGGGTTTCAACAACGTCTATCTATCTTGATGGGAGTTTTAATGATTCTGATAGTATTGATTCCTGTACAGTTTTTTAATAAATATAATTTTTCAAAACCATTATATAAATTTATTGGGTATGTTAAGACTAAATTAGGGTTTTACCTAAAACGTAAAACAAATAGTACATTTTTAGCCATAGGGTTTTTTAATGGTTTTCTACCTTGTGGATTGGTATATATGGCATTGATTGGAGCCATTGCAGCTTCAGATGCGATAAATGGCAGTATTTATATGTTTCTTTTCGGATTAGGAACTGTCCCTATGATGAGTGCAGCTGTATTAGCTGGTAATTTTTTAAAGATTTCTATAAGAAACAAAATACAAAAGGCCATCCCTGTATTTGTAGTTATTATAGGCTTATTATTTATTCTACGAGGCTTAGGTTTGGGCATTCCTTACGTATCACCTTCTGATGCGAAACTACAAATCTCTAACAATGCAGCTGCTTGTGAGTAGTCTTTGAGAAAAGAGATACAAGAAACAAGAGAAAAGACTTGACTTATTTAGCTTCAAAAAATATTGAATTTTGTCATTCAGAGCGAAATGTAATGTAGCGAAGAATCTACTCCAAATTCACATATTCATTCTTATCAATGATAATAGCTTCATTCTTACTTTTTTGTAGTACCGCTTTTAAGTGCAAATAATCATGATAATTTTGATATTTATCAACACTTAAATGCAACCTCAAATTAATGGTATCATGTTGTTGATTTAAATAATGACTAAATTGGTCAATAGACATTATACTATCATTAACTGAAATACCATTTTTCGAATAGTCAATAAATAAATGTTTGCTTAAACTATCATTATTAGCTAACCCTGTTTTATCGATTGACTTATCAGTAATATAATTGATAATATCAAACTGTACTGTGGATAAAGTATTTGAACCTGAATCTACATAAGAAAAATAATTAGTATCATCTTTATCTTTTGGATGCATAGCTGGTTTTTCCCTTTTTTCAATCAGTTTTTTTAAATGAGGAATCACTTGATGCAATGGCAATCGTTTATCGATGTTGAAAATCCAATTGGTAGTTGAAATAGAATTGTTTCTATTTAATTCTACAATGGTATCACCATCTTGTATTTTAAAAAACAGCCATATTTGAGAATTATCATAAATTGTGTCTTGAATGCCACTAATGTTTAATACAGGTAACTGAACGCTCTTTTTCTCACAACTGATAGTAAATATTAATAATGCGAGTATTATAATTTTAAATTTTAAACTCATAATTTTAAATCTGATAAATATTCATCAGCATAGTTCTCACATAAACTTAATGTTTCCTGTAGATCATCTATCGTTGTTCTAGGGTTTATCAAACACATCCTTAAAACTACTTGATCGAGTAAAATTGTAGTGACTAATACAGCATTTCTTGAAGTAATAATTTGTTTTGAAATATGTTGATTGAGTTTATCTAATTCTTCTTCAGGTAAATTATAATTGATGGGGTTACATCTAAAGTTTATAACAGCTAATGTTGCAGGAGAGATCACTTCCCATTTTGAACTTTTCCTTAATATATCTTCAAGATCTTCGGTCAAAGTAATACTGTATTGAATAGCTTCTCTAAAAGCATTCAATCCGAAAGTTTTGATTGACATATAAAATTTAAGTGCTCTAAAACGGCGTGTTAATTGTATGCCATGATCATAAAAATTTATTTCAGATTCATTGCCTTCAATATCGCGTAAATACACAGGTTTTTCACTAAAGGTTTTACTTAACCATTTATGATCTTTCACTAATAAACATCCTATTTCATAAGGTTGAAAAAACCATTTATGAGGATCAACTGTAAGAGAATCAGCCATTTCAATACCTTTTAAATATTGGTTGCCTTTTTCTGATAAAATGGCAGCTCCACCATAAGCACCGTCTATATGCATCCATAAATTTTCCTTTTTACAAATTGTGGCAATTTCTTCTAATGGATCTACAGTTCCTGTATTTGTTGTTCCGGCTGTAGCTATGATACAAAAAGGAGTATAGCCTTCGAGTTTATCTTTGGCAATACAATTCTTTAGCTTATTTAATGACATTTTAAATTCCATATCAGTCGGAATTACTCTAACCTGACGTTTTTTAAAACCCAATACACGTATTGCTTTAATATTTGACGAGTGTGCTTGGTCAGATAAATAGATGATAGCTTTAGAATAGTCACCCCCACATTTTATACGTCTGGCTGTTGCCAAAGCAGTTAAATTTGCCATTGACCCGCCACTGGTAAATAAACCACCACCTTCAGTAATCGGAAAATTAAACATTTCTAATAACCAATTCAGAGTAACTATTTCTAATTCAGCAGCAGCAGGAGATGCTGACCATCCGCCGGAAAAAATATTAAACCCTGAAGCAATTGTATCAGCCATAACACTGATATAATTACTAGGACTGGGAACAAAAGAATAAAATTTTGGATGTGTTAGTAAATCAATATGAGGTAAAACATTTTGAATTACATGATTCAGTACTTTTTCGGGCGGACTCGCTTCATTAGGTATGGCTTCTTGTAATAAAGCATCCATTTGTTTTCTGTCAGCTAAACTAACTAGTTTTTGAGAACTCAGATTATCAAAATGAGATACTAATAAATCAACTATTTTATAGCCATATTGCCTCATTTCTTCTTTAGAAAGTGTGAGAGGAGCATTCAAATTATCTGTCATGATTCTATTTTAAGGTGAGTTCTAAAAATTCATTCACATCAATCCCGATAGCTATCGGGATCAGAGCTTTTTATAGACAATACAAATTTTTGAAACACTATTGAGATAATGTAAAAAAAATTTGGAGCACTATATGGAAAGCTCTGGAAACCCTTTGAGAACAAAGATAACAAATAATCTACTTCGTTAATTTTTTATTGAATTGCGAAGCACATCATGAACTCCTATTTAAAAAATAAAAAAGGCGTGAGTAAATAGCTAAGGCTATTCAAAAAAAAAATATGCCTTGTATCTCATTCATTCTTTTTGTTTTTTGAAAGAAATGAATTTTTAGAACTTACCTTAAATAACTGAACGGAAGATAAGTTTTTGTTTTTAATTTTAAAAAAATAATAAATATTATTTTCCAAACTCGTTGTGCATTTGAAGTTAAATTAATCAAAATTCGTCTATTCTGAAAAAATCACATAACTCGAAGATAGTTCAGGTTAAATTAATTAGGAGCCATTCCATTTAAACTTCCATTGTAATATCAGACAAGTAAATGTCTCGTTGTAAATAATTTACGTTGGTAATATATCTATTATATGAAGAGTTTTATTTACCAAATTAAATATTACTGCTCATTAATTTTACTGTTAATAACATTTTTGATAACTCATTTCCTTTTGGTTGCAAATGACTGAAGATGCTCTGTATTTTTATAGAAGATAAAATAGTCTTTTATTATAATGTATTATTATGATTTTCAAATAGTATTTCAAGAAGTTCCAGGTGAAATAAGTTTATGTTTTTCAATATCCGGATGTTCACTTCAATGTAATGGATGCCATTCTCCTTTTTTATGGAAAGAAGGCAATGGCAGTTTACTCACTAAAAAACAATTTGAAGTTTTTCTTGAGCAATATAGCAATTTGGCAACCTGTGTTCTTTTTATGGGAGGTGAGTGGCATAAAGAAGAAATAATATGCATGTTAAAACTGGCAAAAAACAAAAAATATAAAACATGTCTTTATACAGGAGAAGAACACATATCAGAAAATATTTTAAACGAACTCACCTGGATCAAAACCGGTAAATGGAAACAATCATTAGGTGGCTTAAGTAGCACAACTACAAATCAAAAATTCATAGAAGTTAAAACTAACAAAATATACAATCATTTATTCATTAAAAACTAAAACATATTTATGATACGACTTACCGATACACAAGTAAAAAAGAAAATAGCTTTTATAGATCATTATATAGGTTCTGCCAATGCAGCTGATGGTTCAAAAGTAGATGCTAATGCCAATGTTACCTCCAAGAATATTGCCACTATGGAAGCAGAATTGAATAAAGACATAAATATACAAGTAAATAGAGCTTTGGTAAAACGAAAAATTGCTTCCGTTTTTGATAAAGAGTTAGCTGATGAATACATACGACAAATTGAAGCTCATGAAATATATGTGCATGATGAAACGTCGCTTAAACCCTACTGTGTATCTATAAGCATGTATCCTTTTCTATTTGACGGACTAATCAAGTTAGGAGGAGAAAGTAGAGCTCCAAAGCATTTAGAGAGTTTTTGTGGAGAATTTGTAAATCTTGTGTTTGCGATAAGTTCTCAGTTTGCCGGAGCATTAGCAACGGTAGAATTTTTGATGTACTTTGACCATTTTGCTGCTAAAGATTATGGATCTGATTATTTGGAAGATCATGAAAAATTAATAGCCAATCATCTTCAGCATGTAGTATATGCTATTAACCAACCTGCTGCTGCCAGAGGTTATCAATCGGTATTTTGGAATATTTCTTTATATGATGAACCATATTTTAATAGTATGTTTGGTGATTTTGTTTTTCCGGATATGACCAAACCTCAATGGCAACGCGTAAAGAAATTACAAACATTTTTTATGAAATGGTTTAATGAAGAACGTAATAAAGCCATTCTTACTTTTCCGGTAGTAACAGCTGCTATGTTGGTAAAAGATGGTAAACCCATTGACACGATTTTTACAGACATGTGTGCACAAGAACTAAGTGAAGGAAATTCATTTTTTATATACCAATCTGAAAATGCTGATAGCTTAGCATCTTGCTGCAGATTGAGAAGTGAGATTAGCGACAACACCTTTAGCTATTCGTTAGGTGCAGGAGGTGTGGCTACAGGCTCTATCAATGTCATTACCCTTAATATAAATAGATTGGTACAAAAGGGAGCCAATATTGTAGAAGAAGTAAAGAAAATACATAAATATCAAGTAGCATATAGAAAATTAATTGAAGAATATGAAGCCACAGGCTTATTACCGGTATATAAAGCAGGATTCATCGCATTAGACAAACAATTTTTAACCATTGGAATTAACGGAATGGTAGAAGCAGCCCAAAGTCAGGGTATAAGAGTAGAAAATAATGTAGCCTACAAAAATTTTGTAAACACATATCTTAAAGCAATTTATGATGAAAATAAACGAGCAAGGCAACACTATGGATATATGTTTAATACAGAATTTGTCCCTGCCGAAAATTTAGGTGTAAAAAATGCCAAATGGGATAAAGAAGATGGTCTTTTTGTACCGAGAGATTGTTATAACTCTTATTTCTATGCCGTTGAAGACACGCAGATTAATACTCTAGACAAAATACTATTACACGGTAATGAAATTATAAAATACCTTGACGGAGGTTCAGCCTTACATCTTAACCTTGAAGAATCTCCAAACAAAGAAGGATTTGTAAAACTCCTTCATGCTACAGCAGCAGCAGGATGTAACTATTTTTGTTTTAATATAAAAATCACCATTTGTAATGAGTGTGATTATATTGACAAACATACCTTATATAAATGTAGTAAGTGTAATTCTATAAATGTTGATCATGCCACACGTGTCATTGGCTATCTCAAACGCGTATCTAGTTTTAGTTCAGCGAGACAAAATGAACATCAGTTAAGGCACTATCATGCCAAACAACCTGTTAGTAATTTGGGGAAATATAGAATGCATGTTATGGAAAAACATCATCAATTAAAGAATAGTTTAACTGATAATTCCATCTATAGAAACTAATGTAAGTTCTTAGGTCTTTTTGGCAGATTCAAATTTTACCCCAGATAATTATTATAGCTTTTGCTAACGTTTGAAACTATTAGAATAATGAAAAAAGATATGATGAATTTTTTATTGATATAACCAAAATATGACATTAATCATAATTCAATGTAGAATTAATATATAGTTTTGTTTAATAAAAGACAAAAAAGTCTTATTTTAAATTCTAAACCAATTACAAATGAATATAACTAAAGATAAAACAGTAGCAGAAACTGTAACAGAGAATATAAAATCTGCACATATTTTTAAAAAATATGGAATCGACTTTTGTTGTGGAGGTGGAGTCACCATTGAAAAAGCATGTGCAAAAAAAGACGTTGATTATCTCGTTTTAAAAAATGAATTAGACGCAATTGATGCTGTTGTTTCAAAAGCATATGATTATGATAACTGGGATTTAAATTTTCTCATAGATCACATTCTAAATGTACACCATACTTATGTTGAAGAGAACATTCCTTTGCTTATTCAATATGCAAATAGAGTGGCTGAAGTACATGGACAACATTATACAGAAGTTGTAGAAATAAATAATTTATTTACAGAAGTTGCTAATGAACTTACTGCGCACATGAAAAAAGAAGAACTCATTCTTTTTCCTCATATAAAACAATTGGTTAAGGCAAAAAAAGAAGGAGTACCTCCTTTAAAACCTCATTTCGGAACAGTAAAAAATCCAATACAAATGATGGAAAACGAGCATGAGAATGCCGGAGATATTTTTAAAGAAATTGCTAGATTAACTACTAATTATTCTACACCGGAAGGGGCTTGTAATACTTTTAGAGCCTTATATGCAAAATTGAAAGAGTTTGAACAAGATCTACATCAACATATACATTTAGAAAACAATATTTTGTTTCCTAAAGCAATTCAATTAGAAAAACAATAAAAATATAAACAGATGAAGAAGTTAATTTTTATTTTACTAATAAGTATCAGTACAGTAGTGAGTGCACAACAGTTTGATTTATCTGCCGAATTAAGACCACGTTATGAAAATAGACATGGTTTTAGTACACTTATTGATAAAGATGCAGACGGTACAAACTTTGTTTCACAACGAACTCGTTTAAATTTTGATTATAAACAAGAAAAAATTAGGTTACGGGTAATTCTTCAAAATATTAGGGTTTGGGGTGATGTAGGTACAATGGCGAGTGACGATAAAGCAACAGCCTTACACGAAGCATGGGCTGAAGCAATTTTGTCAGATAAAGTTTCTTTTAAATTAGGAAGGCAAGAGATAGTATATGATGACCATAGAATTTTTGGTAATGTAGGTTGGGCACAGCAAGCCCGTAGTCATGATGCTTTTCTGTTCAAGTTTACACCAAATAAGAATAATAGGTTGGATGTAGGTTTAGCACTAAATTCAGACAGAGAAGGAATAACTGACGAGTTGTACAGTAATGCCGCAGGATATAAAGCATTTCAATATGCTTGGTATCATGGTGACTTTAATAAGTTTGGCTTAAGTTTCTTGTTATTAAACACAGGTATCGAATATTTAGACAATTCCGGATCAGATGAAAAACAAGTTATTGATTATATGCAAACCATTGGTCCGAGATTAACCTATAAATCCGATAAACTTAGTGCTAATGTAGCTACTTATTTTCAAACCGGAAAATCATTAGATGCAGATGTAAGTGCATCCTATTATGCAGGAAATATCGATTATAAAATAATAAAAAAATTCACCTTAGGAGTTGGGATGGAATATCTATCAGGTAAAGATATGAACGATTCCAATTCAGATGTAAGGTCTTTTGCACCTCTATTTGGTACAAACCATAAATTCAATGGTTGGATGGATTATTTTTATGTTGGTAATCATGCTGGTTCAGTTGGTTTGACAGATATTTATGCAACACTAGCATACAAAAAGGATAAATTTTCTGCAAAATTAGTTCCTCATTTGTTTTCTACTACTGCCGATGTTTATAACGGATCAGTTAAAATGGATAATAATTTAGGGACAGAAATTGATTTTACAGTAGGTTATAAATTAGATAAGAATATTTCTGTAAATGCCGGATATTCAAAAATGTTTGCAACAGACACAATGGAAATACTAAAAGGAGGAGACAAAGACGAAAATAATAGCTGGGGATGGGTAATGATTACTTTTAAGCCCCAGCTTTTTTCCTATACCCATTAAATTCTGATGTTTATTGGACTCAATCGTTAGTTAAAACTATGCACTTTAGTACAAGACTTTCATCCCGAAATTTCGGGACTAAAAATAGTTTGAATTCAACTAGTTATTGAGTTGTTGGACTACTGAGTTCATAGTTTTTCGTTTCAGACTAAATAACCAGTAACCTAATAACTAAAAGCAATTTATTGCTTCCCTAAACCTATGGACTTGCAGTCCAAAGTGGTTTAGTTGATATTATTCATCATCTGAAAAATAAAGTTGGTTGTGATTCTATTTTTTACCAAAATTAAATCGGTTTTTAGATGCTTTAATCGAAAAGAATTCCCCTAGGCTCTGCCTCGGGGTTTCCGATTTACCTCTCCTTGGGAGAGGTCGGAACTGCGAAAAGCAGTTCCGAGTGAGGTAAAATACAAAATTTCGATATTTGATCCTAAAGCCAAAATGAAACCGGCGAAATACCCCTATGGCTCTGCCTCGGGGATAGTAGGTTTCAAGAAATTTTTTATTTTTGGATTTTTTATGAAGAAATAGAGTTTTGAAATGACCTCACAGTCCCGAGACTTCGGGATTAAAACCTGTGAGGTCTAAAAAATAAATACCGTTAAAATACAACAGACTATCAACTCATTTTTTGTCATGTACTTAGGCGTTAGTTATATTAAACTTTCATCGCATCTAAGACTTCAGTAGATAAATAGTTATTTGCCATCGGAAAAACAACATTATCTTCTCTAAAAATATGAAGTTTAAGCATTTCTATTAACGCTTTAGACTGTTCAACAGCAAGGTCAAGTATGATCATTCTAGAGTTTTGATCTGGAATACGAGTAACTAAACCAAATAAATTAAAAGATATAGCAGCAAGTTGCAACATTTTTATATGATCATCTTCCATTAGGTCAACAACAGTCTTTTCTGTACCAATACTAAATTCTCCTTTTTGATGAAGAATGGTGTTTAAATCGGCAAAAATGGTGTTATCCTCTTTTCTGTTATGTTCAATAACAAAATCATCAAAGAAAGAAAAGAAATTGTTTATTCCTTCTAAAGTATTTTTTGAAAACCCGTCTGAATGTAATGAATTTAAGACGTTTTCAAATGCTTTAATAGCATCATTACAATCTTTATGCTCATCCATTAATGTTTGAATTATCAGATGCATATCTTCATGTTTCACTTCATCTAAAACAGGCGGTTTAAAAGCATCTGGCGGATCCATAGGAGAAAATTCTTCGGTTTCATTTTGGCGTTCTACCATTCTTTTTATTGGATCTTGTTTATTTAGGTTTTTTAAATCTATGTTCATTTGTTTTAATATTAAATATTTATACTTAAAATACTATTCTTTTTTCTACTATTGACTTATTGAAAATCAATATAATATGGACATATCGTCTAATATCTAGCGTCTATCAGTCTAGCATCTAACTTTACGGCTTATCAAATTCTCTTTTGGGACCCAAATAATACCACCAATTGAGTATTAAGCAGAATAAATAATAGATAGCGAATCCATAAAGAGCATATTCTGCATGTCCGGCTTTGACTTGTTGTCCAAAAACTTTGGGAATAATAAAGGCTCCATATGCTGCAATTGCAGAAGTCCAACCTAATACAGGACCCGCTTTTTCTTTAGAGAAAATATACGGAATACTTCTAAAAGTAGATCCATTTCCTATTCCAGTCATTAAAAACAATACCATAAATGCCGCAAAGAATGGCCACCAATATTGTTCAGGAGTTTCAGTGCCTTTTGCCTGTACAACAAAGTACGCAACAGCAAGTGCAGCAATAATTTGAAAAAAGGTACTCCACGCTGTTACTCTAGAACCACTATTTACTTTATCTGAAAGAATACCTCCCAGTGGTCTAATTAAAGCACCAATTACCGGGCCTAAGAATGCCCATAGCATAATATTTGGAGCATTTGGGTTTACCCATTCCGGGTCTAATTCATTAGAATACACAAATATATCTTGAGATAATTTAGGAAATACCATAGAATATCCAATAAAGGAACCGAATGTCATAACATAAATAATAGTCATAATCCAATTATGCTTATCGCCAAGAATTGAGAATTGTTTTTTAAGATTTTGTTTTATTTCACTAGGAGTTGCAACTTTCATAAGAAAAACACAAAGAAGAATTACAATAGGAAGAACAATCCACATAGAAGAATTTTTCATTCCCCAATCTCCCCAAGGAAGACCGATTAGTAAAAATGCTCCTACAGCAGCTGCAATTAAGCCCAGCATAACCATATATAAGGTTTTGGAGATGCCTTTTACAGTATTTGGTAAACTGGGTGTGCCTGTTGAAACGTTATTCATTCCAAAAAATGCACCTAAAGTCGCCAATGCTATTAACGGTACCCAAACCCATGCTGCATTTTGTAAGCCTTCAAATGGAGCTCCTTTTGCAGTTGCAATAGAACCTGCAGTGCCTCCGAATAATGAAAGGGTTACAGCTAGAGGTATCACTTTTTGCATAATACCAACTCCAAGGTTTCCAAGTCCTGCATTCATGCCCAATGCATAACCTTGCATTTTCTTAGGAAAAAAGAAACTAATATTACTCATTGATGAAGCAAAATTACCTCCACCAAAACCGGAAAGCAAAGCCATTACAGCAAAGAACATATAAGGAGTATTGATGTTACTAAGTGCAATTCCTGTTCCAATAGCTGGAATTATGAGCAATGCAGTAGTAATAAAAATTACATTTCTACCGCCTCCTAATGATATTAAGAAGGAGTTAGGAAGTCTTAAAGTAGCACCGGATAGACCTGCTATTGCAGGTAAGGTATAATACAAACTATTAATTTCTCTAAGTTTTGCAATATATTCTTCAGAACCTTGTATGAGTCCTTCGACCATTCCAAAAGTAAAGCCAAATTCTTTCATATACTTAACTAGTACACCCCACATTATCCAAATTGAAAATGCAAGAAGTAATGCCGGTATAGATGACCATAAATTTCTGGTGGCTATTTTTTTTCCTTTAGAGTTCCAAAAAGATTTATCTTCTACGTTCCAATTCTTAATATTAATTTTGCTCATTATCTTTATGTTTTAAATATTATAAACGATCTTCAAAAGCACCTTTAGGCTCTTTTAATGCAAATGCTGTATATATTAAACTAACAAGAGCACCGGCAGAAAGCAAATACAAGAATGTTTTTTCATCTGTCATTGTGTATAAAAACAAATATACTACTGCACCTACATTTCCGTAAGCACCTGCCATTCCGGCAATACGACCTGTCATATCTTTTTTAATAGTTGGAATAATAGCAAATGTTGCACCTTCTGCTCCTTGTACAAAGAAGGAAGCAAATATGGTAATTACTATTGAGACAATTAGCCAAGTTACCGTATTGTAAAGAGGAACCAATGTTACTTCGCCTGTAACACTATCAACTGGACCATATTGGGGAATTATTGCCATTAAGAAAAAACCGACAACAATTCCTGCCATATAGAAAACCATTGTTTTCTTTCTGTTGCCCATTTTATCTGAAAGTAATCCACCTAACGGACGAGCAACTAAATTAATAACGGCAAAAGAACCGGCAATAAGCCCTGCCATTTCTAAAGTTACTATTCTATCTCCATTAGTATTTAATAGAGAACTAAAAACTTGATAAAAAAACATGGGTAACATAGACACAATGGCTAGTTCGGCACCAAAATTAGCAAAATAGGTTGCATTCAACGCTCCGATATTGGCAAAAGAGTATTTGTCTTTTTCTGGAATACCTTCTTTTATTTTTGGTAAGTTATGTTTTGTTACCTTGATCACATCCATTAGATAAACAAGAAATAAAACTCCCCACATTATATAAACTGTGGTCCAACTCAACATTGCCTGTCCATCAACCTGTTGTTTATGTAAATTATAAACTACTAAACCAATAGCACCAAATAACGGGAATTGCCAAAACCAGTATTGAACCAAATCTCTCATAGAAGTAATAGGCATAGGTTCTAGTTTGCCTTTTTTCTTTTTGACTTCAACACCTTCCGGATGGTCTTTTACTGCAAAGAAATAAAATATACCATAGGCTGCACACATAATACTAGTAATGGCCAAAGACCATCTCCAACCATCTTCTCCGCCTATTATAGAAATAGCAAAGAATGGTACTAAAGCAGCAGCAGCAGCAGAACCAAAATTACCCCAACCGGCATAAAAACCTTCAGCTCTACCTATATATTTAGGTGTAAACCAATTGGCTGTCATTTTAATACCAATTACAAAACCGGCACCAATGGTACCTAAAAATAATCTAGATATTGTTAGTACAGTAAGTGTGTTTCCAAACGCAAATAGTAATCCGGGAATTATAGTTATAACCATTAAACCTGCAAAAATTCTTCTTGGTCCATAGCGGTCAATTAAATTTCCAACCACAACACGAGCAGGTATTGTTAACGCAACGTTACATAAAATAATAGATTTTACATTTGCTTTGGTTAGCCAATCAAATTGATCTAACATTTTTGTTAAAACCGGTGCTACGTTAAACCAAACAACAAATGTTAGAAAAAAAGCAATCCAAGTTAAATGTAAGGTTTTTATGCTGGGGTCTTTAAAATTGAGTAATCTCGGTGCAGGTTGTTCCATTGTTAAATGTTAGAGTGATATTAGTTATTTTTTGGACGATGTATTGACCAAGGTGTTTTCGGGCTTCTTACTTTTCTTTTATTCCAATTCCAAATTACTTGTTGATAGGGTTTCCAGATATAGTTTAGTGGATATACTAAAAAGTGTACTAAACGTGTGAACGGAGTCATTAAAATAAGTAAGTATGCGCCTATTATGTGTAGTTTAAACATTATAGGCATAGCGCTTACTGCAGAAATTTCTGGAGAAAGTGTAAAAACAGATTTTAAATAAGGTGAAATTACTGAGGCAAACCATGTACTTCCCCATCTATAAAACACAGCAGTGTACATACCTGAAAATATAATAAACAGCAATAATAATTCTATAAAAATATCCATTTTGGTAGTTACCATTCTAATTCTTTCATCAGTCAATCTTCTTATATATAAAAGGACCAACCCTACAAAAACACAAATTGCAGCTATAAATGAAGATATTTCTAAGAATAATAACCTTAAAGGCTCACTATTCCATAGGATAATACTTTTTGGAATAAGGAATGCGAAAAGATGTCCAAAAAATAAAATTAATATTCCCCAGTGGAAGGGAACAGAACCCCAAAACAGTTTTTTACCTTCCAAAAACTGTGAAGATAAGGATGACACTTTAAATTTTTGTGATCTATATCTAAAAATGGTTCCTATTAAAAATACCACAAAAGCAATATATGGTAAGGCGATAAAAAAGAAGTTATTTAATGTATCCATCTTGAATTTTTAATTATGTTTCTAATGTTATTTCTTGTTTAATTGAACTTAAAAATCCTCCTGACCGTTGAGGTTGTTCTTGTGCTTTAATTTTAAAGTCATGATCTAATGCTTTGTATAAAGCAAATAAAGAGTGTTTATATATAGTGAAGTGTTTATGCTTGTCTAACAGTGTTTTATGGTGTTTTATATATACCTTCTCTTTTGCTGTAATCTGACCTTCTCCAAACCCTTCAATCATTTTAGTTAAAGCCGGAGCAACTATCATATTTACCAAATCATTGAGTAACTCAAAATCTTCAAGTACGTTTATTAATTTTAAAATATTTGACAGATTATCAGACAACTCATTGCCACAGTCTATATTGTAAGTTTGATATTCTTTATTGAGATTTACTAATAATTCTCCTCTTTTATAATCATCTCCAAAAACTACATATCCAATATCAAGCGTTGTAATTGATTGTACCTCAAATGATCTTAAATAAAGGTCTTCCAACTCATATTTTGTGACATTGTTAATTACATCTGTAAAGGGTTGTAATAGTTCACCAACTTCAGGTAAAGCTTTACTTAAGTATTGTTGAACATCTTTTACATTACCAACGTAATCCTCCTTTTGCGGGAAAACAAACAGTTTGGAAATTTTATTATAATCTAAGATTTGTTTTTTCATACTAAATAGTTTTAAAGTCCACGAGCAGGATGCTCAGTAAATCCGAATCCTGCATTTCCTTTTCTGTCTCCGGTAAATTCAGACATTTCAATTGCTTGCTCTCTATGTGCAGCAGGAATTACAAAGCGGTCGTCAAATTTAGCTAGGGAAGTTAAATAGTAAATAGCATCGGCCATTTCGGTATCTAAACCAACTTCTTTTAAGCTTTCGGCAACCATTTCTTTACTTAAATCGCCAACGGTAACGTCTCTTCTATGTAAACGGACTGCCATTAATTTTTTTAAGGTAATTTTTATTAATTCTTCATCGCCATTGCTGAATAAATTTGCTAAGTATTTAAGAGGAAAACGTGCATCGTCAACAGTACCAAAAATGTTATCCATAGAAGCATCGTATTTTGTTGCTCTTTCCCAAAATTTAGAGATAGGGTTTAAGGTGTCTTTTTGCGATTCTACATCATTATTACTTAAAGTTGCCATAACAGGTAATAATGGCGGAACATAAAATAACATTGGCATTGTTCTAAACTCTGGGTGAAGTGGTAATGCCATTCCCCATTCTTTTACAAATTTATAGGTTGGTGAATCTTGTGCTGCTTTTAAGGTAGAATCTGCGATTCCATTTTCCTTTGCAGAAGCAATTACTTTAGGATCAAAAGGATCTAATATCATATCCATTTGTCTTTTTATTAGACCTTCATCATCTGAATTTGCTACAGCCTCAATCTGACTTGCATCGTAAAGCATTACGCCTAAATACCTAATACGTCCTACACAAGAGTGCATACACGCTGGCGCTTGACCGGATTCTAATCTAGGATAACAAAGAATACATTTTTCAGATTTTCCGGTTCCCCAATTATAATATGATTTTTTATATGGACAAGCGGTAACACACATTCTCCATGCTCTACATACTTTTTGGTTGATAAGAACCACACCGTCTTCTCCTCTTTTATAGATAGCTCTTGAAGGGCAAGAACCTACACAAGCAGGATTTAAACAGTGATTACAAATTCTTGGCAAGTAGAACATAGCCATACGCTCTAGTTGAAACATTGCCTCTTGCTCTCCGGCAGATAGGTTCTCAAAATTTGGGTCATTACGTGCATAATCCAGTGTGCCACTTAGATCATCATCCCAGTTAGGCCCCATTTTAATATCTATGGGTTTTCCTGTTATCATTGACACCGGTCTGGCTGTAACTTGAGTGTCTTCTTCTGGAGATTCTATTAGGTTTAAATACTTATAGGTAAAAGGTTCATAGTAATCATCGATAACCGGTAAATGAGGATTGTGAAAAATATTTAATAGACCCTTGGCTTTTCCGGCTCCTTTTAAGCGAATTTTTCCCATGCTTTTTTCCCAACCTCCTTTATATATTTCTTGGTCTTCCCATTTGGTTGGATACCCGGTACCTGGTTTGGTTTCAACATTGTTCCACCACATATATTCGGCTCCTTTTCTATCTGTCCAAATATTTTTACAAGCGATTGAGCATGTATGGCATCCAATACATTTATCTAAATGAAATACCATTGAAATCTGTGAACGTACATCCATATTATTAATTATTTTATTAAGTTAAGTGACTAAAGTACTTGGGGTGCCTAGAGTTTATAAGTTATAAACCATATTTATGCACATTTACTACTTTATTTTTAACAACTTTAGTACACTTTAAATATTTTTAACTTTAGTGCATTTATTTTTACCATTCTAATTTATCCATCTTCTGAATCACTACGTGAGTGTCTCTGTTTACTGCAGTTGGTCCCCAGTAGTTAAAATGGAATGTAAATTGACCGTAACCTCCTGCCAATAAATTGGGTTTGAGATGAATTCTGGTAATACTATTATTTGAACCACCTCTATTACCATTTCTCAATTGAGATTTAGGGATGCTAATTGTTCTTTCTACGGTGTGATACACAATACAAACTCCTTTAGGAATTCTTGAACTTACTACAGCTCTTGTACAATAGGTACCATTGTCGTTGTGTACTTCTACCCAATCGTTATCTTTAATGCCCATTTCTTCTGCATCGGCTTCACTTATCCAACAAGGTTCCATACCTCTTGACAGCGTTAACATTCTAATGTTGTCCATATAGGTAGAGTGGATATGCCATTTACCATGAGGTGTTAAGCAGTTTAATGCTTTAGCCATGCTTTTTCCTTTTAAGGTTTCTTTTAAATCACCGTAAACTTCTGGACAGGGAGATGGTTTATACGTTGGTAAATGTTCGCCATAAGCAATGTACATTTCGTGATCTAAATAGAAATGTTGCCTTCCTGTTAATGTTCTCCAAGGGATCAACCGTTCAATATTATAAGTGTAAGCTGCATATGCTCTACCTTCATTCATTAATCCCGACCAAACAGGTGAAGTCAAATATCTTCTAGGTTGAGATTGTAGATCTTTGAAATCTAATCTAAAATCTTCATTTCCCTTTGCAAGGTCTACTAAAGGCATACCGGATTTTTTCTCCATATTTTCGTAAGCCCTTACAGTAAGAGAACCATTGGTTAACGAGGATAGGTGTAATATAGCATTAGCGGCTTCTTTATCTTCTGCTATTGAAGGATATTTTTTATCGCCAATTTTTATCGTTGGAAAATGATTTGATTCTATCATTTCGTCATATTCATCACCACACATGTAATGGTTACCGTGTGCTCCTAAACCTTTGGTTTTTACATTTTCTCCTAAGGCACAAAATTTTTCGTAGATTTTAGGATAATCCCTTTTCACTACTGAAATACCATGCATAGTTTTACCGGGAATTGCTTCACATTCGCCATGATACCAATCTTTGATATCTTTTTGTGAAACTTCACCTTTAGAGTCATGAGCAATTGCTGTAGTAACAATATCAACTTGTGTTTCAGAGAGATATTTTTCTGAAAGTTCACTCGTTTTTTTAGCAATTTCTTTAAATATTTCCCAATCAGATTTTGATTCCCATACAGGCGAAATGGCTTTCGATAAGGGGTGAATAAATGAATGCATATCTGTACTGTTCAAGTCGTCTTTTTCGTACCAAGATGCTGCAGGCAATACAATATCTGAATATAATGCAGATGAATCCATACGGAAATTAAGATCTACTACTAAATCCATTTTACCGGTTGGAGCAATTTCATGCCATTTAACTTCTTTGGTTTTCTCTTCATCGTAATCCTTAGAAATAGCATTTGATGTTGTTCCTAAATAATGTTTAAGAGCAAATTCATTTCCTTTCATACTTCCGGAAATTGCATTTCCTCTCCATATATACCAAGTTCTTGGGAAGTTAAAATCGTTTTCAGGATCTCCAACTGCATAGCCCAACTCTTTGCTTTTTAGTTTTTCAAGTACATACTTTTGGATTTCATCATCTGTTTTTGCACCATTTGCCATGGCTTCTTTACTAAGCTCTAATGTATTTTGGTCGAACTGAGGGAAGAAAGGCATCCAGCCCATTCTTACAGATTTAAAAATGTGATCTGCGTGATGACCAGCCGTCATTTCGTTTTCCGGAACTGTATTGTATCTAGATGAATGTCCATCGTATCTATATTGACAAGTATTAATATAATGCCAAATAGGTGCTTGTTGTAATCTTGGTGGTCCTTGCCAATCTTTTGCAAACGCAATTGCACCCCAAGAATCTGAAGGTGCTAGTTTTTCCTGACCAACATAATGGTTCATACCACCACCATTTTTACCAACACAACCAGTAAGCATTAAAGCCATGATACCAGATCGGTACATTAAGTTGTTGTGATACCAGTGATTGATACCAGCACCGATAATGATCATACATTTTCCTTCTGTAACTTCGGCAGTATTTGCCCATTCTCTCGCAAAATTGATTATCATTTTGGCATCAATACCTGTAAATATCTCTTGCCAAGCAGGAGTGTATGCTTGATCTTTTTCATCATAACTTTTCGGATAATCCCCACCCAGTCCTCTACTAACACCATATTGCGCCATGGTCAGATCGTAAACGGTAGTAACCAAACGCTCTCCATCTACGGTTTGAATTCTTTTTACCGGTACATTGCGCAATGCTTTTTTGTCCAGTCCAAATTCTGTAAATTCAACTTGAGCTATGTCATCTTTAGTTTCTAAAAAACTTAAAACAGGATTGTATGTTTTATCTGTTTCACCATCTTCATACTTCATATTCCATTTTCCCTTCTCCTCTTGCCATCTGTACCCTGAGCTTCCCTTTGGAATAACAAAATCGCCAGTTTCTTCATCAATGTTTACAAATTTCCAATCGCCTTGATCAATATCTTTATGTTCTTCCAATTGATTGGCACGTAATAGTCTTCCTGAAGAATAATAACCGCCCTCATCTTTTAGTACAACCAAATACGGGCTATCGGTATAGCGTTTGGTGTATTCAATAAAATAAGGTGTTTTTTTATCATGATGAAATTCTTTTAATATAACATGCGTTACAGCCATCCAAAAAGCACCGTCGCTACCTGCATGTAATGGCACCCATTGATCGGCGTATTTTGCTACTTGATTAAAATCCGGCGAGAAGACTACCGCTTTGGTTCCGTTATGTCTAGATTCGGCAAAGAAATGACAATCAGGAGTTCTTGTCATATTTAAATTGGCTCCCATTACAGCGACCATTTTTGAGTTGTACCAATCGGCACTTTCACAAACATCTGTTTGTTCTCCCCAAATTTCAGGGAATGCATTTGGTAGATCACAATACCAATCGTAAAAACTTAAGTTTACACCTCCAAATAGTTGTAAAAACCTAGAACCAGCTGCATAACTAAGCATAGACATAGCAGGAATAGGGGAGAAGCCAACAACTCTGTCCGGACCATATTTTTTGGCCGTATAAATATTTGCCACAGCCATTATTTCTAAAACCTCATCCCAATGTACTCTTCTAAATCCGCCTTTTCCTCTAGCGTGTTGGTATTTCTGTCTTGTTTCTTTATTGTTTTGTAGGTTTTCCCAAGCCTGTAAAGGGTCTCCACATTTTTCTTTTTCGGCTCTATAAGCATCAATTAAAGCACCACGAATTAATGGGTATTTAATTCGTAAAGGGCTATATAAATACCATGAGAATGAAATACCTCTTTGGCAACCACGTGGTTCATAAGGAGGCAAATTACTTTCTAATAATGGGTAATCTAATTGCTGGGTTTCCCAAACAACAATGCCTTCTTTAACATGAATTTGCCAAGAACAACCACCGGTACAATTTACACCGTGAGTACTTCTTACAACTTTATCGTGTTGAAAACGATTTTTATAAAATTCTTCCCATTTTCTTGTTTGAGGAGAGATAATATCTTCAATCCAACTCATAGTATCAGTTTAATTAGTTATATTTATTAATTACGAGACTTAATTTGTCTTTCGTAAATTCTTTTATTAACACTTTCTTTTTTTCGATTATGCCAAAATAATGGTAAGATTCCCATCAATATAATAGCACCAACAATTCCCCATATTAAAAGTATATTTTTATATGATGTAAGACCTAATTGATAGTAACGCTGTTCACTTACTTCTTTCAAGAAAGCAACAAGTTGAGCAGTCTCTTCTTCTGTTATTTGGTTGTTTTGATAAGAAATTTTCATTTGTGGAAATGGAAGTCCGGTAATCATTCCTTCAACACCTTCTTTTTTTAATCTATCATAAGCATCTGTTAATTCTATAGCTAACCCTCCTCCTGCAATTATGCTGTCATATCTCAGATCATGACATGAGATACATGAAACTCCCCCATTTTTAAACCTTTTTTTACCGGAAAATAAATTTTGCCCTATTAATATATCTTCTTTGGTGGGTTCAAAAGGAACTTCTTTCTCTTCTACAGTTTCAGTAGCAGCCACTCCTGTTTTTGCAGGACTTACACTTTTAAAATAATCGTAAAGAGCACTTAATTCGGCATCGGATAATGTTTGATCAGGCATTACTACCTTATTATATTCTTCAAATATTTTTACAGCATCAGCATCTCCGCTTTTTATTAATGTTTGAGATGAATTCACAAAACTTTTAAACCATTCTTTGGTATATTTTTCATGTACATTAGCCAAACCGGGACCAATTAATCTTTTATCGGATGTTTTATGGCAGGCTGCACATTTAGATTTAAAAAGACTTTCGCCGTTTTGAGCTTGTGTTAAAATACTTAGGAAAAAAAAGAGGACTAATAAAATTGAAGTTGAAGTATTTTTATCCATTTGTTTTAATAGATTAATTAATGAAACGAAACTAACGAATCATTGAGGCATAAAAACTGACATTTATCAGGTCTGTAGTTATTTATAATAATTCTAAATAAAAAGGTCTTTTTATCTTTTTTATAAAAAAAGTATTAATTTTATAACTCCTATCTATTAAAACAATAATTATTTGATTGATATTAAATAACGTGAACTCGACATAAAAACAAAAATTAATATTCTTAAGAACACGTATTTATATTGAGTTTTGTCATTCAGACCTCGCCTAAGTGGGGGAAGAATCTCAAAAATTAGAGATTCCTCTCCCGATAGTTATCGGGACGTTCCTCTTTCGGAATGACAGCAGAACTCCTTAATTACCTGATAAATGAATACATTTACTATATTTTATGTCGAACTCACGTTAAATAACAGCTAAGAAAATAAGGTTCTTCAAAGCATCATTGCTTTTTAAAAACATCAAAATCTTTTAAAGAAATAACTTTTCCTGTTTTTATAATTTCGTCAGAAAATTGAGAGATAGTTTTATCTCTAAAATCGGTAAGAATTTTTTGTTTGAATGGTGATACAATAAAATGAACGGGGCAAGGATTTTCATCATCACATGTAGCTAAACCTAAAAAACATTGATCAAACTTTCGGGTGCCATCAATACTTTTGATAATATCCCAAACCGAATTTTCTTTATTTTTTTTATCTAAAAAGAATCCTCCATTTGGACCTTTTGTTGAAGACACTAATCTATTTCTTGTGAGTTGTTGTAATAATTTCGCTAAAAAAGGTTGAGGTGTTTCTAACTCTTCTGCAATTTTTTTTACTCCTATTTTATTGGTTTCATCACTATACATTGCCAAATATAATATTGATCGTATAGCATACTTACTAGCACTAGATAACATATATGGTTAAAATTTATCGCCAAATATAATAAAAAAGATATTTATGTCTTTTTTTAAAGGCAATTTCTTGGAAACCTACTGTTTTTTGAAACAATGGAAAATAGCAGTATTATTTTTTTTCAAATTTCACAGTAAAATGCCTCATGATCGGAGCTTCGTCAATTATTTTATAACCTGACTTAGCCTGATCACGACTATCATAAATATTTTTTAATGTAGCGGCTACATAGTCCATATGATTTTGTGAGTAGGTTCTGCGAGGAATTGCTAAGCGAACCAATTCTAATTCCGGGTATCTATTTTTTCGGGTAAAAGGATCACGATCTGCTAATACAGTTCCTATTTCAACTCCTCTGATCCCTCCAACAATATAAAGTTCAACAGCTAATGCTTGAGCGCGATATTCATTTCTTGGTATAGTTGGTACAAATTTATTTGCATCAATAAAGATTGCGTGTCCACCAAAAGGTTGTAGTACCGGAACGCCATATTCGGTTAATTTTCTACCTAAATAAGCTACTTGTTCAATCCTACTTTCTAGGTAATTAAATTCAGTTGCCTCATCTAGTCCTACAGCTAATGCAGCCATGTCTCTGCCATTCATACCGCCATAGGTTATAAAGCCTTCATACATAATATTGAAAACGGTTGCTTCTTTATAGATTTCTTCGTTATTTAAAGCTATAAACCCTCCCATATTTACCAGCCCATCTTTTTTGGCACTCATGGTCATGCCATCTCCATACGAAAAGAACTCTTTTACAATTTCTTTGATAGATCTATTTTGACAGCCTTTTTCTCTCGTTTTGATGAAGTAGGCATTTTCGGCAAATCTGGCAGCATCAAAAAATAAAGGAATATCGTATGACCTACATAATTTAGAAACAGCTTTGATGTTTTCTAATGATACAGGTTGACCTCCTGAACTATTACAAGTAATGGTAAGAATTACGAAAGGGATCTTATCTTTAGGATTATCTTTAAAAACTTTTTCAAGTTTTTCTATATTTATATTGCCTTTAAATGGATGAAGAGTTGATGTGTCAAATGCTTCATCAATAGTACAATCAATCGCTGTTGCTTTTCTAAATTCTATATGACCTTTTGTGGTGTCAAAATGTGAGTTTCCGGGAACTAAATCACCTTCTTTTACCATAACTGAAAACAGAACATTTTCAGCAGCTCTTCCTTGATGCGTTGGTAAAAAACAAGCGTACCCCGTTATTTTTTGTACTACTTCTTTTAATTTTATGAATGATGCGGATCCGGCATAACTTTCATCACCGGTCATCATTGCAGACCATTGTTTATCACTCATAGCACCTGTACCTGAATCGGTTAACAGATCAATAAAAACATTGGTTGAAGATAAATTGAATAAATTATAATGAGCTTGTTTGATCCATTTTTGACGTTGTTCTTGGGTTGATCTTTTTATAGATTCAACCATCTTAATTTTATAGGGTTCTGCATAAGGTAATTTCATCATTGTATTTTTAAAATTGATAATAAATATTGAGAAGAGTAGGGGAAAGACGTGTTATACCAATTTAATTATAAAATAAGCCTAATAAATCGTTTCTTTTTCACTTAAATTTCGTTAAAAAAAGAAACCATAACTAGGCTATACTTTATTTTTTTGCCTCGTTTAAGTAAAAAATAA
Source organism: uncultured Flavobacteriaceae bacterium (assembly GCA_964463085.1). GTDB lineage: Bacteria > Bacteroidota > Bacteroidia > Flavobacteriales > Flavobacteriaceae > Aureibaculum. The sequence goes on from CAYXAZ010000020.1 coordinate 27,831, forward strand.
CTCAATTTATTTAAGACTCATTTTATAATTAAATTGGTATTATTTTTTAAAAAATATCGTCAGGTCGTTTAATTTTTAAACGAATATCTTGATAAACAAATTTATAGAAGGTAAAAATCATTATTGATGATTTTTGTGCTTAATTAAATAATATATTAGTAAGGATTTTAAAAATCTTTTTTCTTTAACTTTCTGTTGATCCTGATAACCGGAAATAAGACCCATAGTGAAAGTACAAAAAGGGAGGATAATAATCCGAGATTAGTACCGAAAAACTGTTTAAAAATTGCTCCGGTGTAACCCAAAAGTGCTGATATATCTAATTTGAGCAAAATTAAGATACGAGATAGATCAATTGGATTAAACATTGTAGCTATTAATGAAAATTTATCTAGCGGATAATCATTGAATACCAGTAAGGAGATGATAAATATTCCATCATAAATAACTGCTAGAAATAACCACATTAAAATGGCATAACCGAATCCTTTTATTTTATTTTCGTTTGAGAGTGCAATATTAAATGCCAATGCAACAAAAATAAAGTTTAAAAAAAATCCAGTAACTAAAAGTAAACCAAAGTCAAAAATAGCAGTTGATTTAAAAATACCATAGGCTAAAAACGGAATGCCTAAACCTAGTACCAAACTTAAAGTTAATGAAATTGCGATACCCATATATTGTCCCATAAATATTTTATTTCGTTTTATGGGTTGTGCCAATAATAGTTCGGTAAATTCTTTAGAGTTATAATAGTACATCACACCGAATATTGTACCAATTAAAGGTGTCAACACTATAATAATATTCATTAAAGTGATTACTGCTTTTGAGACATCATTATTCAAAAATAACAATACAAACCCTAAGGCTAAATAGAAAAAAAAGTAAACGTAGCTCCAACGACTACGCATCAAGTCAAAAAAACTATATTTTAATATTTTAAACATTTTCTTTTACCATTAAATTAGCAATTGCATGTTCTAAATCTGTTTGTTTGGTTTGCGTTTTAAGCATTTCAACACTTCCTTTAAAATAAATCTTACCATCTAATAGAAATACTATTTCATCTGCAATTTCATCTACTAAACTCATAATGTGAGTTGTTACTAAAATTGTTTTTCCTTTTGCTTTTTCTTGTTGGATGATTTTTTTGAGTTGAATTAAAGAAATAGGATCTAAACCGGTTGTTGGCTCATCTAAAATAATAAGGTCACTATCAAACATAAAGGTTAGTATGATGTTTATTTTTTGTTTTGTTCCGCCGGATAGATTACCCAATTTTTTGTTTAAAAAAGATTCGACTTCAAATATTGAAATTAGTTCTTTATCATTAGGTGTTTTTGGTCTTAAATTCTTTACCATTTTCAGTAGTTCATTAACTGTTAAATTTGCAGGAAAATTAGCTATTTGAGGTAAGTAATTTATTTTATTTCGATAAGTCCATTTATGTAAAATATCTTCATTTTCATAAATGATTTTTCCACTATTAGGAATCACCATTCCAAGCAAACATTTTATCAATGTCGTTTTACCAGAACCATTAGGACCTAATATTGCAAAAATACCACCTGATCTTATTTCTAAATTCAAACCATCTAATACGGTAAGTTTGCCAAATTTTTTATGTAAACTCTCTATCTTAATCATTAATTTTTTGCATTAAAGGGTTTTTATCCATTAAATTATCAGGGGTAAAAATAGGTGATACTTTTTCTGAAAAATTAATAATATCTACAAATAAACTTCTGAGTAATATAATAGTTTCAGGTGTTCTGTTTACAACATAAGAAAATAGTTTTACAGGTCTATAGGGCACATCTCCATATCCGTTTTTATCTAGGTCATAGCCGGTATATGAACTCCAATAGTTTGTGTCAAATAGATTGTCATTTAGTTTACTGTTATAAGAAAGGTCAAAAGCATTGTGTAAGAAATTATTATTTTTGAATACATTGGAATAACACGCTCCTGATATTTTTACAGCCCAACCATTTCTAATAAAATTGTTATGTGTGTAGTTAATTCTTGTGCATCCTTCCAAATTAATACCTATGGTGTTTTGTTGAAAGGTATTATTTTCTATTTCGGCATCGTAAATTTCTTTTAATAACAATCCGTAAGAAGCTGACCCCCAGTTTTTTACAAACTTATTATTTGTCATTTTAATAAATTTAGAAAACATTACCGCAACTCCGGCTCCATTATTTGTAAAGGTATTGTTATGATACTCATCATTGTTAGAAAACATAAAATGTAAACCATATCTTATATTATCATGGCTTGTATTGTTGACTATCTTACTTTTTGTAACAAATTCAAAATATATTCCGTCTCGTAAATTATGTAATTTATTATCTTCAACAGTTATATTTGAAGAGTGCCACATGTGTATTCCGTTTCCTGACCCTGCTTCATCTTTTGCTTCACCCGAAATATGGTTATTCTTGATAGTTCCAAAATGGGATTTTTCTACTAATAGACCAAAGAAAACGGATTTTAACCTCATATTGGTAATCTTAAAATGCTTACTTCTAGAAATATATATGGCGGCATAATCCTTGGTATAACTTTGTCCAACATTTTTTAAGGTTAATCCTGATACAGTAACACTATCTGATTTAATAATTAGAATGTACCCTTTCTTTTCACCATCTATAACTGGATTATTTTTACCAATAATTGTTAAAGGTTTATCTATTATAATATCTTTTTCTTTATAATTTCCTTTATGGATAATAATGCTATCTCCTCTTTTTGCTATGGTAACTGCTCTTTTTAAACTTTTTATAGTACAATTTTCACATACTTCTATCTGTTGAGCATAAGAATACCCTACCAATAAAAATAGGATTAAAAATAATTTATAATTTATATCTCTTAACATATAAATCTATACTTAATTTACCAGTTGTGCATTTTGAGTTTTTAGGTTTATCTCAATGTCAGTTCGAGTGATCCGCCAGAGGCGGATTGTATCGATAACCGTTCTTAATAAGAAATTTCTATTCTCGATACTAATTTTTATGCCAAAATAGGCAAAAAATTCACTCGAATTGACGAAATTTCATCAAAATGCACAACGCGTTTAATTTAAAATAATTTACCAATTCTAGCAGTATATATAGCGACTACAATAATATGCATAAAAACTTAAATGGTGAGTTCTATCATTCTATCTTATGATAAGAAATTTTGTATTCTCATTTGCAGTAACATAATGGTCTATATTTTTGAGGAAAGTATATGTTTGATGTTTTGCTAATGTAATTATTTTGGTATTAATATGAAAGTCAATATTACCTTCTAAAACTATCAAAAATGCATCTTTTGGTGAAGTGTGCGTAGGAAATAATTTTCCTTTTCCCAACGTAATTAATAGAGTTTCTGTTGAATCAGATTTAAATATTTTTGTAACTTTTAAACCTCTAGTTTTGGTTTCTGTAATTATATTAGTGTTCATTTCATTTTATTTAGTGTCTGGTCAGAAACACTATTTATTAAAAAAGTGTTGTTGAATTTCTGTCCATGTATATAACGAACCATTATTTTTTTTGACAAAATGTATAGCTTTTTCTTTTATTTCAAATGCAGCTAAATTTTCCCCCATAGGACTTTGTAAAGTATCACTAATTAAGAAAGTGGCAGTTTTAGCGTCAATCAATTTTCCCGGAGTTGAATAATCAGTAACTAAAAACAAGGCAATTTTATCTTGTTCTTTATCTTTTATATAATTCAGCATACATTCTATGGCGTCGTATTTAAAGTCCTTCCCTTTTTTTGTTACAATCTCTGCAGCATATAACTTATCAACTATATTCATTTTACAGTAATAACATGCATCTTTACCATAGTCAATTTTTTTAGGTTCAACTGAACAAGAAATAAATAGAATTAGGGCAATACTTATACTTAAAAAATAGAATACTTTCATAATTGCTTAGATTCTTTTTTACCTGTAAAATATGCTAAAACGGTTAAACACATACCAACAAACATAAAATATGCTCCGGTTCTAGGATAAGAATGTGCTGTGAAATTAAGTATATTTTTAGTACCCAAGAATGGAGGTTGAAACCCCATTATAGAACCATCAGGGTTTGTAAATTTCATAATTGCTTTTGGGTCTAAATTATGACCATAATCGTATTCCCAAAGATAAAAATCATACATACCTGCAATACCTAAGATTGACATCACAGTAAACCATATTATAAACCATTTATAATTACCAATAAATCCAATTACTACACCTAAAAATACCATTATTCCTACAACTATAGGAAATATTTTAAATTCTGGAATAGTTTTAGGGATATCTTTCATTCCAACATAATGATTCATCAAATTGATATTTTTTATGTCAAATTCATGTGTATCAGCAAATTTATTTATATAAATTTCCATACCAAGTGGTATAGGATATTGAGGAGCTTCAAGAGTAATATTCCATAGCGGAAATGCAAAAAGACCTAATAACAGTAATGAGCCTACTACCATTAGTAATTTAGATTTTTTCATTTTTGTTTTTTTTAAAGGTATTATAAAAGGCTGTATGAATTTGAGAGTTTCAATATTCCGATACAGCCTTTCAACTAAAATAATCAAAAAATATTAGCTATTCATCATCTAAAGACCATGAAAGTTCAACATTAGAGTTTCTTGGAGAAACTCTAACATAACCTTGCATCTCTTGATGTAAAGCTGAACAGAAATCTGTACAATAGAATGGCCAAATACCTACTTGTTTAGGTTCCCATACAAACGTTTCTGTTTGTCCGGGCATAATTAATAATTCTGATGTATTAGCACCTATCATAGCTACACCATGAGGTACATCATAATCTTGCTCTAAATTGGTAACATGGAAAAATACTTTATCGCCAACTTTAACGCCTTCTATATTATCAGGTGCAAAGTGACTTCTGATCATTGTCATATATATATGTACTTCATTGCCGTTTCTAACAACTTTGGCTTCTTCTTCACTTTTTGCAACGTAAGGATGTTTATTATCTTCTAATCTGAAGAATTTTTTAGAATTCTTTTTTATAATATCAGCTGGAATACCTGCTGCATAATGAGGCTCTCCAATAGTAGGAAAGTCTAATAATAATTCCATTTTTTCTCCGGTAATATCATATAGTTGTGCAGATTGAGTTACCTCTGGACCTGTTGGTAAATATCTGTCTTTAGTAATTTTATTCATTGCCAAAGCGTATTTGCCAAATGGTTTACGAGAATTTCCTCCCGGAATCATTAAGTGACCTACAGAATAGAATGTCTTTTTTCTATCAACAACTTCCCAAGTACCTAATTTCCATTTTACAACTTCTGATGAAATAAAGAATGTAGTATAGGCATTACCTTTACCATCAAATTCAGTATGTAAAGGACCAAGACCACCTGATTTTACGCTTCCTGCAAGAACATCTTCATATTTTAAAATAGGTATTCCGTATGCATCACCATCAAACTTCTTATTTTCAATAGCATCTAACATTTTGTCAAATGAATGTACGGTAACATCAGCAGATAATTTTCCGCTGCCTACTATATATTCACCTGAAGGATCAACATCACATCCATGTGGAGATTTTGGTGTTGGTAAAAAGTAAATTGCACCTGGAACATCTTTAGGATCTACCATGAGAACTTCTTTTTTCATCGTAGAAGTAGCAGAATGAGTTACATCATTATATACGTTATGTGCATAATTTGTCGCCATTTTTGTACCACCTCCATTATTTACATATTCTTCAATTTTTTTCCAGTTAACGGCAGCTATAAAATCCTTATCATTTTGTGATGCATTTACTTCTAATAAAGTATTGGCTTCTTCGGTATTATAAGTAGTAAAGAAAAACCAACCATGAGATTTACCTCTACCGGGGTGAGCCTTATCATAATCAAATCCAGGCATTAACAATTGAAATTTTATATCCATGCCACCATCTTCCTGATTGATTTTAATAAAGGAAAGTGTACCCTTAAAATTACCTTTGTACTCACTGATTGGCATGTCTCGTTGAGGAACAGGAATACCAAATCTAGTACCTGCTACTATATATTCTGTATTATCGGTTACATACGAAGAGCTATGATTACCTGCTGTATTTGGAATCTCAATAATTTCAGTAGTTTCAAAAGTTGTTAGATCAATTTTTGCAATACGTGGCGTATTGTTAGCATTGATATATACATACCTACCATCTAATTCACCATTTGTTTGAGAAATGTCAGGGTGATGAGAATCATCCCAAGGTATAAAACCGTATGAAGTATTTAACATTGGTTTTGTTTCTTCATTAAAACCCCAAGCCTTTTCTGCATCAACAGAAAAAACAGGAATTACTTTGAATAATCTACCGGAAGGTAAACCATAGACTGATAATTGTCCGCTGAAACCACCAGATATAAATGCATAAAACTCATCATGCTCACCCGGAGCAATATATACTTTTTCGGCAGCATTTCCTGATAAAGCACCTTGCTTATTAGAGTTGCCTTTATTTTCACAACTACTTATTAAAAAGACAGTTGATAGAATTACTGTTATTAATTTAAGGATTTTCATTTGTTATTATTTTAAAGTTTGAATAATTATTTTAGTGTCCTGAAATATTCTAATACAGCTCTAGCCTCATCTTCAGATAAGTTCTGATTTGCCATAGGTGATAAATATTCAGCTAACAGTGCTTTAGCAGTTGGATTTTTTTGTACCATTTCTTCAGGATTTAATATCATATTCATAATCCACTCAGGACTTTGTTTTTTGGTTACGCCAACTAGATCCGGACCAACAAATCTTTTACCCATTTTATGACATGCAGAACATTTGGATTTGAATATCTCAGTACCAGTAGTTACTAATTTTTGATCAATTTCAGCTGCAAGCGTAATGTTTTTAATAGGTCCTATTCCTTTATCTTTCATAGGATCTAATTCTGCAACATCTTCTTTTACTTCTTTTTTCTCAGCGGTATTGTCTGGCGAATCATTTTTTGATTTATCTCCACAACTAACCATTAGTGTTAATACTAGTACGCTTAAAATTACTTTTTTCATTTATTTTAATGTTTATAATTATTTATTACTATTTTTCTTTCTTTAGGGGGGAATGCTGAAAGAATTTTTATTCTTCAGGTACTAATACATCACCAATTACATGTATCCATCCATTACTTGCTTTTACAGTTTTTAATATTTTGGTATCGCCTACATAAAGGCCATCTTCTTTTTTAACAATCTCTAAGTATTCACCAGACGCCATATATAATTTACGTCCTTTTTTAGCTTCTTTTTCTAGTTGTTTAGTAGGATAATTTGCCGGAGCGACATGATTGACTAGTATAAAAGCTAATTTTTCTTTATTCTCTGGTTTTAATAAGGTTTCAACAGTACCTTCAGGTAGTTTATCAAAAGCAGCATTTACTGGAGCAAAAACAGTTAAAGGTCCTGCATTTACTAAAGCATCTTCAACACCTGCAGCTTTAACTGCTACAACTAGTGTTTTAAAATCATCTAAAGATTGAGCTATTTGCAGTACATTAGGATCAGATTCATTGTCAACAACAGCTGACTGACCTTTAAGTTCTTTAGTTACTGTGGAAGTAGTTTTGTTGTTTTGTTCTTTTGGTTGTTCTTTTTTGCAAGCAAACAATAACAACATTGACATCATGATAATACTAAATTGTTTTGATTTCATGGTTATACATTTTTAGATTATTTTATAATTTTTTACAGGCTTAATTGATACAATGATACAAAATTATATATAGCATCGTTTTAATAATATGATATTTATCATATAAAAAGATAAACTTATCTTTTATATTTGTTTTTTTTAACTTACAGTAAATAAGCATGTTATCTAAGTCAAGTGCATATGCAATTAGAGCAGTGTTGTATTTATCATTATATACTAATGAAGAAAGAAAGCATAGTCCAAAAGAAATTGCTGCTATTATTAATATCCCAGCTCCTTTTTTAGCGAAGATTTTACAGGTACTCGCAAAAAATAAATTAATATCTTCTACTAAGGGAAGAAATGGAGGATTTTATTTAACAAAAATGAATAGATTAAATAGTTTAATATCTATAGTTGATAGTATTGATGGATTAGATAGATTTCAAGAATGTTTACTTGGATTACCGATATGTAGCAATGTAAATCCTTGCCCGATACATCATGCAATATCTCCGATAAGAAAAAAGTTAATAGAAGAGTTGACCTTTAAAACTATTGATGATTTAACTCAAGAGATTAAAGATGGTAACACATACATTTCATTATAAAAATCATACAGTCATTGAAAACAGCTGCGTATTCGGTTTGTTTCTCACCAATCTTAGATCAAAAGCCATACAAATATTTCTAACAAAGGCTCTGGCGGTTTTCGGTACTATTAATCCATTTTTTGTAATGAGTACCAATCCGTCATCTTCTAATTCTTTTAAGCGAACTATAACCTGAGCTAGATCTTTAAACTTTAGGTCGCTATCTAACCATGAGGTTTCAAAATGACACATAATATTTAATATATGTCGCCTAATAATTAGATCTTCATTAGATAACAAATGCCCTTTTATAATTGGTAATTGCTTCTTGTTTATCTGTTCTTGATATGCTGTTAATGATTTTTCGTTTTGTGCAAAGCTATACCATGAATCACTGATGGCAGACATACCCAAACCTATCATTAATTGTGTATTATTGGTAGTATATCCCATAAAATTTCTATGCAAACTAGCACTTTCAAAGGCTTTAAATAAAGAATCAGTGGGTAGAGAAAAATGATCCATTCCAGTTTCAATATACCCAAAATTTAAGAGCATATGTTTACCCATTTCATACAATTTTCTCTTTTGATTATTTTTTGGAATATCTTCATCAACGAAGCCTCTTTGCCCTACACCTTTGACCCATGGTACATGTGCATAGCTATAAAAAGAAACTCTATCTGGTTTCAGTTCTATAGTTTTTTTTACCGTATCAATTATATTGTTAACTGTTTGAAAAGGCAATCCGAAAATTAAATCATGACTGATAGATGTATAGCCAATATTTCTTGCCCATTCGGTTACATTTTTAACATTTTCGAATGGTTGAATTCTATTAATGGCTTTTTGTACTTTTTCAGCATAGTCTTGAACTCCAAAGCTTACTCTGGTAAAACCTAAATTATAAAACGTTTGTAGGTGTTCTTTAGTCGTATTATTAGGATGTCCTTCAAAACTAAACTCATATTCTTTATGAAGTTCTACGGTATCTAATATACCATTAATCAATTGAGTTAGGTTTTCAGATTCAAAAAATGTTGGTGTTCCTCCACCTAAGTGTAATTCTCTTAAAATAGGTTTTTCCGGGAGTAAATCTAAATACAATTTCCACTCACTTAAAACAGTTTCAATATAAGGGTTTTCTAATTCGTGTCGCTTCGTAATATATTTATGGCATGCACAAAAGGTACACAGACTTTCACAAAAGGGCAGGTGGATATAAATACTAATTCCTTTTTCAGTATTACTTTCATTAAATGAATGTTGAAATGTTTGTATCCAGTCTTTTGTACTAATTCCTTTTTCATCCCAGTAAGGCACAGTTGGATAACTGGTATAACGAGGACCGGGAATATTGTATTTTTGTAATAAAGAGGTTTTCCTCATAATAATGATAAAAATTCAGACAAATCTAATTTAGTTGTTGTTTAGATTTTATGATATTTATCATATTCATTTTTATATGGATTAAGTAAATTTGATAATACGTCTATTTAAAATGAAAAATATTCTTCTTTTAACTGATTTTTCTGACAATGCACAAAACGCTTTAGAGTATGCAATGGAGTTTTTTGAAGGAGGTACTTATGATTTCTTTTTACTGAATGTTCATAAAATTTCTAATTATACTACTGGAGATTTGATAACATCTACAGCGATCACTTCAGTCTATGATTCTATTATAAAAAACCCAAAAACTGTTTTAGAAAGTATGATTAAAAAGTTTGATAAAGACTATACTAATGAAGATTATTCCTTTAATGCAATTTGCGATTATGATTCTTTTGTGAGTGCTGTAAATCAAACTATTAAATTAAAAAATATTGACATGATAGTGATGGGAAGTAATGGTGTAACAGGAACCAAAGAAGTAATTTTTGGAAGCAATACCATGAATGTTATTAGAAATGTTAATTGCCCGGTATTAGTTATACCACAAGGTTATAAATATAAAACTCTAAATTCAATTGTTTTTGTCACTAATATTGATGAAAAGTTTACTAAAAAACCTTTAAAACCATTAATGTATATAGTTTCTAAATTTAATTCTGAACTAAATATTCTTACTTTAGAAAAAGATGAAAACCTTAATTCTTCTAAAGAAAAAAAAATCAAAATGGATGAATTTTTTGAAGGGATCAATCATAGTTTTTATTCAATTGAAAATGTACCTACAGATATTGCTATAGATAGCTTTGTTCAAATAAAACAGGTTGATTTAACCGCTACAATTATAAATAAGGAATCTTTTTTTAAACGATTGATTTCAGGTTCTACAACTGATGAAATCACTTATAACAGTAGAGTTCCTTTATTGATAATGCATCCTTAAATGATAAGATTATTATATAAATAGCCTATTAAAGTAATTTTTTTACCCCTTTGGTACTCATTATTTTGTCTAAAATTTCAAAAATTTGTCTTTTAAATTTTTTATATCTTTTTGAAAATATTTTTATTTCTACCTCTAATTTTTTGTGAGTATCTAAATAATGAATATTACTAGTTACACTTTTATTTTTTATTAAGTTTGAAAGTTTATTATTATGATCTTTAATCAATTTAGTAAACATATTTGCTGTTATATTTTTTTCAGAAATTTCTTTTATTAAACCAGTTATTTGCTCATTTAGTCCAGCGTCTAAAAGTTGAATATAATTTGAACTTAATAAATTTTTTAAAAAGCGAATTTCATCTATTATAAAATCAATTTCTGATACCCATAACTTAGAATCGTCGTGTAATTCTTCTACACTTTTCAATCTACCATGCCAATCTTTTTTAATTTTAATTTGCATTTTAATAATAATTTATATGTTTTATAAAGAAACAGGAAGCAAAAGTGACCTTTACTTCCTGTTTAAAAAGTTAACTTACTTCTATTACTTTTTCTGGTAATACTTTTGCTTCTTCTTTTTTTAATAAGTTAAGATTTAGTATTCCGTTTTTGTAAATAGCTTTAACTTTTTTTCTTGATTGATACTTTCAGGTAATCTTAAAGATCTTTTAAATGAATTGTAACTAAATTCTTTACGGAGATAACCTTCTTCTCTTTCTTCTTCTTTTTTACTATTTTCAGCAGAAATGTGAAGTCCGTTATTATCTATAGTTACATTAAAATCATCTTTTGAAAATCCTGGTGCAGCAAGTTCAATTTCAAAGTTATCATCATTTTCTTTGACATTCATTGCAGGCATTAAACTGTCTTTTGCAAAGAAATCATCATTAAAAAAGTCATCTGCATTTAAAAAGTTTGTAAATACAGAATTGTTCCAAGGGAATCGGTCATTAAATTTAATAAGTGACATAGCATTTAATTTAGAGTTAATAAATAATTTTAATAACATTAAAGATAAATACTAAACAATAACAATCCAATGATATATATCAGTTTGTAAATTTTTTAGGTTTATGATAACTAATTTAAAATACCATTTAAGTATTCAAATATTTGAGTTTTTAGTTTTTTATAAGCCTGAACATAATTAAAAAGTTCTTTTGCTAACTTTTCATAAGCTATCACATAAAAATTGTCACAACTTAATTTATCACACTCTATCATATCATTTAACTGATTTGTATATTGATGTATATTATCGGTCAAATTATTTTTCTCTCTTTCTATAGTATCAAGCTCTTTAATAAATAATTGTAAGTTTTCAAATAAATTTGGAATTTTAGATTTAATAGGATAAGATTTTATTAGATGTTTTATAAAAGAAACTTCAAAATCTATAAATTCTAATTCTGATATCCATAAACTAGTGTTAAACTGTAATTCGTCAACACTCTTGTCGTGTAAAAATATTTTATATTTTTCTATAGCTTTCATGTTAATGTATATAAAATTTTAACTAAAGTATTCAATATAAACACTATAAAAAATGATATATATCATTTTGCCCGATTTATAGATTGAAAATTTGCTGCTTAAATGTCAATAGTTTTACTGGAGTATGATGAATATCATTTGATGGGGCATCAATAAATTATAGATTTATACTATTAGAATTTAAATATATATATCATGAAAAATCTAGTATTTTTAGTTATTTATTTTATTATTTATTTTGTTGGATATGCTCAAATTATTAGTGATGTTGATAAGGTTACACCTTTTCATGAAGATTTAGCTGCTATAAGAAAGAATAATCAATGGGCTTTTATAAATATAGATGGTGAAAAGGTTATAGATTTTAGAAATGATTTAGTTTCTACTACAGATGAACACTTTTTAGACAAAAATGGAATTACTACTATTACATATCCATTATTTAGAGGTGAAAGATGTTTAATTAAAAAAACCATTGATGGCGTTAATTATTATGGTTATATAGATAAAAGTGGTAAAGAAATAATTCCACACCAATATTTAAATGCTACAAATTTTAATAATGGTTATGCTATTGTAATTAAATTCGCTAAAAACATTGTTGGCAATAATGATGTTTTAGGAAAACAAATTGTTTCTTATAAATTAGAAGAGTATATTATTGATACTTCAGGAAATTTAATAAAATACTTAGATAATGCTAGAAATAGTATTCCTACAAAAATTAAAAATGAAACCCCACCCAGTTTTTATTCAAAATTTATAGCTCCACATTTAATAGCTGTAAAGACCAAAGATCAAAAATGGAATATTTATGAATTTTAACATAAAAAGAAAATATCATGGCACTAAATTTTAATCAATTTGCTGTAGAAGCAAATACATTTCTAAAAAATTATACTAAAGAGTTAAATCTTGATGGAGATGTAGATAAAGCAGGACGTATATTATCATCTATTTTACATGGATTGCGAGAGATTATATCAATGGAAGAGTCATTACAACTCATGGCTCAATTTCCAATGTTTTTAAAAGCAGTATATGTAAATGGTTGGTCTTCGCGAAAAAGAAAGTTGAAAGTGAAAAATATGACTGATTTCATTGATTTGATAAGAGAATTTGATGGGAATACATCAATATATGATTTTGAATCTGATGAAGTTGCAGAAAGTTATATCATTTCAACATTTATTCTATTACGTCAATATATTTCTTTAGGAGAATTAGAAGATATAAGAACTGAACTTCCAAAAGACCTTAAATCTATGGTTTACCATAATATAATGTTTTAGAATTTTAAACTATTGTTTAACAGGGCAGTCAATGGTTTTGATAGTTGGGTATGTTTTAAAAATGAATAGCGATGTTTTTAAATAGGGAAGAAGCAGGTAATTTGCTTGCTGAAAAGTTAGTAGACTATAATAATGATAAAAATGCAGTTATTTGTTGTAATTCCAAGAGGCTACTAACAGTTATCATTAGAATCAAAAAAGGCTTATCGATAAGGTTTCATTTCTTTTTTTCGTCTTTTAAGTTGCTTTTCCAGATCACGAATAGTTTCGTCTGTTGCAAACTCAAAACCTTCTTTATTTGAAGAAGCATGAACCCTAGGTCCTGGAAGGCTTAATTGTATATCACAAATTTTCCCTTTTCCTTTAGGGTCTTTTTCCAGCTTATAAAACACGTCGGCTTTTATAATCCGATCATATTTTTTGGCTAGCTTTTTAAGTTTTTTAATAGCAAATGCTTCCATATGTTCACTGGTTGGCATTTTCACAAATTGAATAGTAATTTCCATATATCCTATTTTAAGTGTTTAAAAGCAGTAGTTAAATGTACTTGATTTTGTTTAAATTATCAATGATAATTGTCAGGAATTCTTTATAATGTCTTCAATAGTATTGAAATGATAAGAGTATTAAAAACAGAAACAGGGAAGTGCTATACTTCCCTGTTTCCTTATGAAGAGATTAATTTTATAATTTAACTTTAAAATAATCGTAATGTATTTTATTACTAAAATAACATCAAAGATTAACCTTTAAATCATATTATTAAACTCTTCAATTAGGTCTATACTGTTTTAGGGCAAAGACCTGTTTTTATTTTCATAGCAATTGAGTTTAAAATAGAAACAGGAGGTGTACACCTCCTGTTTCCTGAAGAGTATAAAATTGCTTCCTTAACGTTTAAACTAATTTTTCATACTATTTTATTGCTAAAATCATACTAAAGTTAGTTACAGTCAATTAACGTCTTAAACCCTCCATGATCTACACTGTTTTACAACATTGAAGACCTAGTATTTAAATAGAAACAGGAGGCCGAAACCTCCCGTTTCCTAGAGAGAATAAGATTGTTCTATAACTATCAAATAATTTTTCATATAATCTTATTGCTAAGATGATACTAAAAGTCATTGCCAGTTAAATAACGTCTTAAACTCTTTTCTTTCTTTTATTTTTGGAGCTATGTTTTGAATATCTAAATCAAAGAACTTTTTATTATTTAATAGAACAAATATAGAGGTGATATTTTGAATTTTCAATGATATTAATCATATTGTAACTTGATTTATATCATTGTTTAGTTGCTTTAATATGCTTATAAATGGTATTACGACATGTAATCTAGTATAAAACAATACCATATGCCATATTTAGTAAAAAGATACCTATAAAAAACAACAAGATATAAAGGACTTGAATAAATTTTATATTCACAGTATGAATCCAATTTATAGATCTTGACGGGAATGTAAATAGAAACAATCCTTTAGAAAGTGCTAACCATCCAAAAATTGTAATTAATAAACGCCAATCATTTACCCAAATATTGTGGAATAAGATATTGAGTAACCCGATGATTATAGCTAAAATAGATATCAAAATAGCAAATTTTTGGTCTTTTAAATCTTCTAAAATTTGTCGTATTCTCTTAGGATTCAGACTTAATGCTAAAAAGAAAATGATAGTGTACCATCCCCAAAATTTTGCTAAAAAAATAGATATATCATCCATAGTGTTAAATTTTTATTCATGTAATACTAAAAACGGGACTTCAGTATGATAACTAATTTCTTCAACAGTAGGTTTAAACAAAATTTGTTGAAAAAAATTAAGATTCTTAGCTATCATTATAATCATATCAATGTCTCTACTCTCTACAAAACATTGAATTCCAGCTTCAATTTTTTTATT
>CAYXAZ010000021.1:0-42445 GCA_964463085.1 uncultured Flavobacteriaceae bacterium
GATAGTATTTACCAAAGAATTTTATTTCATGTGCTCCTTCCTGTAATTGCCGTCCACGAGTACCTTCTGCTTGATAACCTACTAACAACACAGTTGTAGAAGGCTCATCTATTAATTGTTGTAAATATGTTAATACACGACCACCGGTAACCATACCACTTCCTGCAATAATTATTTTAGATCTAGGGTCATCAATAGTTTCCCAGGTTTCTTTATAAGATTGTATAATATTGATATGATTGCACATTGCTTTATATTCTGTATCAGATAATTTATGCCATTTAGGAAAACGTTTAAAAACATCTAATACATTGTTTCCCATGGGACTATCAACAAAAATGGGAATGGCCGGAATTTTATTCTTTTTATACAATCGCCATAAGAGATACATCAAAGTTTGCAATCTTTCTACTGCAAAACTGGGTATTATTAGATTGCCCTTTTTATAAATGATATCTTTTATCAATTGAGAAAGTAGTTGCTCAATATCTTCATTAGGGTGTAATCTATTACCATAGGTACTTTCAATAAATAGATAGTCTGCCCATTCAGGTTTTTTAGGGTCATTTAATAAATAATCATTATTTCTTCCAATATCTCCTGAAAATACAAAACGTTTTCCGTTTATATCCAATTCTATAAAAGTAGCGCCGATAATATGACCATTGTATTGAAAGCGATAGGATATCTTATCTGATAAAGTAATCCATTTCCCTTCCATTTCTACAGTAAACAACTGTATTGTTTTTTCAGCCTCTTCAATGGTGTAGAATGGTAGCGCAGACCTATGCTTGGTATATTTTTCTTTAATTGCTTTTTGAGCTTCTTCTTCATGTATTTTGGCACTATCTCTGAGTATAATTTCTGCAATAGCTAATGTAGGTGCTGTTCCGATGATAGAGCCTTTAAACCCTTGTTTTAGTAACCTTGGCAGATAACCGACATGATCTAAATGACCGTGGGTTAGTAATACAACATCTATTTCTTCAACATTAATGGGTAGATCATTCCAGTTTAGTTCACGTAATTTTTTTAAGCCTTGGAACATACCACAATCAATCAGTATATTTTTATTGAGCACTTCTACAAGAAATTTAGAACCGGTTACTGTACCGGTAGCTCCTAAAAAATGGATTTTAGCAAAATTAAGCATTGCACAATAATTTTATTTCACTCAATATTTTTTCTTTTCTAACATCAGAAAGCCCTAAATGATCTAAATAAAAAGAATCATCAATTAATTCTCTACATAGCACAATATTTCTACTCAATAAAAAATGTTTTTCTCGATTTGTGAGTAGGGTTGATACGGTAATTGGATACAGTCCCAGTCTATCAATTCTATCCTTTAAACCATTGTCTTTAGGGTAATCCCAACTTAACAAATACAATCCAACACATTTTCCATATTTTAATGCATCTTCTGTAAATCGAGTATTGGTTGCAACCCAGCCTTGGGTTAATAAGGATTCATTTTTTGAATTGGAATTCCAATGTGCTTTTACGTCCTGAAAACGAGAGTTTATATATAAAGGGATTTTTACATTGCATTTAAGACCTTGCTCACTATGAAATTTGCATTCAACGATAGTAGTTTCATGATTCTTTTGAGCTACAACATCAATTTCATGAGTAATACAGTTTCCTTGTAAAACTTTACCTACAATGGTTTTATAACCGGAATATTTTAAAACTGTACTTACAAAGCGCTCAAATGGAAAGCCAGTAGGACCCAACTCATAAATTGCTTTTTTTAACTTGTATTTTGACGCTAGGTAACTTTTTCCCTTTTTTAATAAAGCGAAGGCTCTATTATAGATTTCTTTTGTTGATATACCTTGATATAATTCACCTCTTACTACATCAATAATCTGATTAACGGTAGTATTGTCTGCCCCGGTATGTTCTAGCGACGAACGTAGTTTACGCAATGAGAATTTTACTTTTTCACCTGAAGCTTTAATAATTTCTATATGATCACTTTTTATGAGCATCAAAAAAGTCTATTACTAAAGCTTTCACTTGATTATTTGTCATGCTATCGGCTTTTTTTACTGCCTTTACTTTTATACTTATGTCCTTATAGTTTTTTTCTAGTTCTTTATAGAATTTTTTATTTGTTTTTGCAGGACCAAAAATTACGATTGCATCAGCATTTTTTATTTTAGATACTATTCCTTTAAAGTAGGATTTTAACTGATGTTTTTCACGTTCTAAATATTTACTGTCTTGAACAACATCTTGTGGTCCGCCTTTAAATTTAGTACCTGAACCGCCACCAATATTGAAGGTTTCAATTTCAGACTGTATTATGTCTATAACTGTTTCATTATTCTTTGAGCTTATGATGTATGCTTTTTCTTTATCTAACCAAATTCCTATATTTTTCATACGTACAAATTTTTATATCTATTAAACAGGTAAAATTAAAAGTGGTATAGCGCTATGAAAACTAATTTTCTTTATGATGGGCTCATGTATAAGTTTTTCAATAAAACTATGTTCGTAATTTAGTAGGCAAACCATATTTACTTTATGCTCTTCGGTATAATTATTAATTGCATCAGCTATAGTTGTATAAGTTATAATCTCTTCAAATACAGTATTGCCGTTATCTAAACATTGCTTTAGTATATCTTTATTTTGTTGCTGTATGCTGTCCAGCATATTTTCTTTTTTTACATGTAAAACGCTGATTTCAAAGTTGTGAATTAATTGTAATTCTATTAAACAATTTAGCTTAGCCTTATTAAAATGTCTCTTAAAATCAGTTGCAAAAATTAGTCGCTTAGGTTCTTCATATTCATATTTCAGAGGTACTGAGATTATAGGGCAGAGGTCTATATGCTTGATCATTTTCACGGTATTGCTCCCCATAAAAATTTCTTTTGCACCCGTAGCACCGGCAGTACCCATTATTATAATATCTATATTTTCTTTAGACACAATTCGTTTTATAATATTTAATAAAGAACCGGTCTTAGATAAGATTTTATATTCATGTTTGTCATTCAATAAATTATCATTTAAATAATTCTCAATTTTTTTCAATTCCTTTTCGGATGTTTCTTTCATTATGCGATACATGTGTGTATCTCTTTCTTTATGCATGGTATTAGTAGTTCTTGAAGTACTAACCTGATGAGTGTTTAAAATATAAAATCGACATGGAATATCATCATATAATCTTATGGTATATGTCAATGCATCCCAAGCATTGTCAGAGAAATCGGTTGGTACTAGTACTTTTTTCATTTTCCTTATGAGCTACATTTTTGCTGGAATTACTAAAAATGGAATATTTAAATGAAAACCAATTTGATTGATCACAGGTTTAAAAAATAAGTTTTCAAAAAATGAATGTTTGTTATTGATCATCATCAGTAATTGAACATATGTTGATTTTTGAAATTCATTGATTGCTTGAGGTATTGGCTGATCATCAACTCTATAAGAAGCATGTTTAATGGTTGTAAAAAGTTTCTCTAAGGTTGCTTTATTTGTGTTTTGAGTTTCAGACAAATCAATGCCATGTGAAACATTTAATATATGAACTCTAGAATTGAAATTATTTACTATAATTTTAAGGTTTTGTATTTGTTTATCAGAATAATCAACCTTATAATCTGTAGGGAATAAAATCTCTTTAGGTTCTTCAAAGAAATAACCATCTGGAACAGCTAGTACAGGACATTTTGATTTTTTGATTACATGTATAGTATTTGAGCCAAATAAAACTTCTTTAGCGCCTGTAGCTCCTTTGGTACCCATAATTATTAAATCAATAGAATATTTATCTACAATGTCTTTAATTTCATCAGTTAATAAACTAAAAGAGGATATAGTTTCAAATTGATGTTTGGAGTTGTTAAATTTTTCTTTTAGTTCTTTTTCGATCTCATCAAGCTTCTCCAGTGAATTTTCTTTTATAATATCTACAATATCACCAAAATAACCACCGGCACTCATCCGATAATCATAATTGTAAATTATAGGTGTATAAGTATTTAAAAGATAAAATTTACAATTTTCATCTTTATACAGGTTTAATGCATAATTAATAGCATTTCTCGCATTGTCTGAAAAGTCGGTTGGTAACAATATTTTCTTCATAATATAAAATTGAAAATTTATATTATAAAAGTATACCATCTTTTAGAAGTAAACTATGACATCCGTCAGACTAAGGTGTAATTTTGACCAATCATGCCATATTATCAATTTTTTTAATGATTAAATTCAATAATTTTTCTATCTCTTTTAATAAAATGCAATTTATTATCTCTAACGACTTTCTTTCTATATCCAAACAAGTGAAAAATTTTTGTAGCTAAGAATTTGACTGTTTTTGGATTGACAATTAATGTGTATTTATCTATTGGATCTTGCTTAATGCCGGGTAATAACCTTAGTAAGTGATGTAAATGTAATTTTCTAGCTATTTTTGATAGTTGCAACCAGAATATTGAGATCTTTGTAATAATAAAAAATCCATCATTGCCTTGCTGTTGATATAAAGGCATAAATATACGACCATTCATGTTGGCTTTTATCTCTCTGTCATTGCTTAAAGCCAATACTTGTTGTTTTTTTATGTTATCAAAATTTTTAAAGCCATTGACCATTATAAAATCTTCTTTATTTTGTAATAAATAGCGATAATCAATTTCGAAAAAATCTTTATTTTGACCATTAGCTGTTAAGATTTGTTGATAGTGGTAGAATTTTTTTATTTCCTTTTTATTAATACAACCTGAAGCTTCAAGAGACAGCCAAATAAAAGCTTCACCATTCTCAATTGATATAGGTTCATTATGCTGTCCGGCTTCAAGGCCTAATGAGATATGACCAAATTCATTGATGTAAGTTAAAAGCGGACCATCTAAATACTCTTCAATACCTAAAATAACAGGTATAGAAAAATTACTGGTAAATTTTCTATTATTCAATGAATCACTAATAGTTATAAATGGTATTGTATCAGCTGAAGTAGTATGCAAATCAATAAAGTAAAATGGACCCTTATCGTTTGATAATATTTCTTTAATAATCAAGTATAATTCTAGTTGTTCTTTTTCTTCAGAGTTTAAATTTATATTTGGTTTATTGATGTTTACAACATTCTCTTCAGTCCAAATACGATTAAGGTCGGTCGTTTCAAAACGAATATTTTTACGAAGCGCATTCAAATTTCCGGCAATAGCATAGAAATTTCCGTTTAGTTTGATGTTTTCATCCTCAATTTTTTGTAGCACTATTCTCAAGCTATGTATACCGGCAGGTTCATTGCCATGAATTCCTCCAAATACAATAATTGTTGGACCAGTTTTACTTCCCTTTATACTCCCTAAATTTCGTTTAGAGATCATCTTTTTATGAGAGGGTTTTATTAAAGTATTACTCATTAATGGTAGTCTTTTTATCAATCTTCTCTAAATCTTTTTTGGTAAACATACCAATTAATTCATCATTTTCAACAATAGGTAAACATCCTATTTTATGAGTATTCATTATTTTTCGAGCTTCATCAATTGTCATTTCAGAATCTGCAATTTTTACATCTTTAATCATAATATCTTTAGCTACTATTAGACTAGATGAAATGCTTTTTAAATCAATAACATCTAAATTAGTTTTTGTAATAATACCCGTAATTTTATTATTTTCATTTACAACCGGTAAATGATGAATATTTTTCCAATCCATTATTTTCACTAATAGTTCTACCAAATCATCTTCATTAACCACAAATAGCTCTGTGGTCATAACTTTATAGAGTTTATTGCTAGTTTTAATATTAGAACTGGTAGTAGACTCCGCTAATTTCCATTGGTATATTGGTTTATTATCTTTCTGATTTTTATACATATTATAAGCCAATAATATATTGGCTTCATCACGAGATACTTTTTTTCTAAGTTTTCGATTACTTCTTATTTGCCATTTACTACCGGTAAGATTATTATCAACGCGTTTTTCAATAATATTTAAGTAAAAATCAATATCATTTGCATCGATATCTGATTTTTTTAGCCCTTCACGTGCCATTGGAATTAATATTCTTTTTGCCAGTTTTATAGCTGAAATACCTGATCCAAACCAATTGAAATAAGTATTAATACCGGTTCTGGCAGCATTAATAAAATTACCTCTGGCATCATTAAATGGCATTTGTTTCCAAATTTGTTTGTATTTACTGGGCATGCCCTGCATTACGCCAATCCAGAATAAAGCATTGGCAATTTCATCTACTGCACTCGGACCAGAGGGAATATATCTATTTTCAATTCGTAAATGAGCAATATTATTATTTATTCCATAACATAGTCTATTCCATTTGTAAAGTGTTCCATTATGTAAATTCAATGCCTCAAGTTTTGGCATTATCCCTTTGTTTAATAAATCTAATGAATCTTCTTTAAAATTTGCTGTTATTAACGGAATATATCTTGAGATATCATCTGTAAATAATTCAGCAATTGATTCTCTTACCCAATCGTTACCGAAAGACACTCTGGGTTTTTGTTCACGTAATAAATGTGATGCATTACGCAGATCCATACTTTGCTGAAATAAAGCAATTCGAGTTTCACACCATAGTTCGCGACCAAGTAACATAGGAGAATTAGACATAACAGACAATATTGGACCCGCGATGGCTTGTGACCAATTGTATTTATCAATTATTTCGTCTAATCCTATTTGAAGATGTACTTGAAAACTGGTATTACATGCTTCGAATAAAATAGATTCGTGGTTTAGAATTAATTCATCAACTCCTCTGATTCGCATTTTAAAATTATTTCCTCGAATATTTTTGATGACATCATTAAGCGTTTTATAACGATCGTAGGGAGTCATATTTTCAAATATTAAATCTTTCTTTTTGAGTGTAGGTAATATTCCACTAAGAACAATTTTATTATTTTCAATTTCATCAGCAGCAATTTGTACTTTATAAAGCAATTCGGTAAGGTGTTTTTCAAGATTAGAAAAACATTTGTTTGATAGCTCTACAGGGTCTAAGTTAATTTCAATATTAAATAATGCCAATTCCGTTGTAAAATGCGGATCATCAATTTTATCTAATATTTTTAGCGCATTTAGTGAGGGGCGGTAACTTTTATTTACAATACATAGTTCTTGTTCGGCACCTATTCTTTGGATACCTTTTTCAAAAGTATCATCATTGATCATTTTCTTAAATGCTTTAACATCATTAAGCAAATGAGATATAAATTCTTTTCTCTCTTTTTGTGATGTTATTGCCTTTACTGATTGTGAACCCATAAAATTCTATTTGAGTGTTAACCTGAGTTTGACCTAAGATTTAAACTGTAAACAAATATTAGGTCAAACTCAGGTTATTATGTAAAGCTATCTTATAATGAGGAACTTATGTATGATAATTGTCAGGAAACTAAAATACTACAAACCTGAGTTCGATGTAAGCTTTACACTTATAGAAGCCAGAGAAATGGTGAAATTTAAAAAATAAAATAAGCAGTACTAACAGGTTAATACAATGATTTTATTTTTTAAAGATTGCCGTTTATATGGTTTCCTTTCAGGCTTTACAAGGTTTTCCTTATACTTCTACATATTTTCTTGAATTAACAAGTTAGTCCTTTGAAAATCTGAATCGTCTATGAAATCCCGATAGTTATCGGGATTGAAAAGCTGTAAGAAAATCTTACATCGAACTCAGGTTACAAGACTTAACTCTATTTCTTATCAAAATAAATTTGCTGAATAGTAACGATAGTATCACAATTTTGAACATAGATTGAAGCTTCTTTTTCTTGTAGGTAACCATCTATCCAGTAATATCTACAAGGCTCTTGCCTGGTTTTACTTTTTGAAAAATCAACATCACCTTTTAATAATATATCAATGATCGATACAGTATCAATTTTTTTATCAGACATTGTTTGTAATACTTCCTCTGAAAATATACGCGGTTTATTTCTAAGTATATCTAATACTCTTTCATTTGGAAAAAAATTACAAGAAGCATTTTTTCCGTTCAAGAAAAATAATAAAAGGGTAATTCCGAGAGCAAATCCGAATCCGAAAAGGGTAAAGCGACGTTTTAATTCCATTAAATAATCAATAAGTTTATGTCTCTAAATGGAAGACTGAACCAATCTGCAACAGCTTTATTTGTTAGAATTCCGTGGTAAAAATACATTCCTTTTCGCAAACTCTTGTCAAATCTGGCAGCATTTTCAATACCACCTTCTTCAGCAATATTTAATAAATAGGGCGTAAAAATATTACTAATTGATAAAGAGGCAGTTCTGGAATACCTTGACGGAATATTAGGGACACAATAATGAATAACGCCATGCTTTGTAAATGTTGGTTTTTTGTGTGTAGTAACTTCTGAAGTTTCAAAACAGCCACCGCTGTCAATACTTACATCAACGATCACAGAGCCATCTTTCATTTGCTCTACCATTTCTTCACTTACTAAAATGGGCGTTCTGGTTTTGCCGCGAACCGCACCAATAGCAACA
Organism: uncultured Flavobacteriaceae bacterium; assembly: GCA_964463085.1. Classification (GTDB taxonomy): domain Bacteria; phylum Bacteroidota; class Bacteroidia; order Flavobacteriales; family Flavobacteriaceae; genus Aureibaculum. The sequence continues at coordinate 8,520 of CAYXAZ010000021.1, forward strand.
TCACAACGCATCATTGCTTTTAGTAATGTTTTTGGCTGGATAGTTGAAGTATAAACAGGATAGTTTAAGTTATGTTGTAAACGACGTAATTTAGTAATTGAATTGTCAAAGATCTTTACACGGGCACCAAGACCAATGGCAGAACGTGCCGCAAATTCACCAACTGTACCGGCACCTAAAATTACCACATCAGACGGAGGAACACCACCGATATTACCAAATAATAATCCGTTACCATCACTATTATTTTGCATTAACTCAGCAGCAATTAAAATGGAAGAGATACCGGCTATTTCACTTAAAGATTTTACTATAGGAAACACACCATGTTCATCGGTAATAAAATCAAAAGCAATAGCAGTGATACGTTTTTTTGCCAGTGTTTCAAAATATTTTTTGTTCTGTGTTTTTAATTGTAAAGCAGAGAATAATGTGCTTTGTGGATTGATCCACCCTATTTCTTTAATACTTGGAGGTTCAACTTTCAAAATTAAATTACAACCAAAAACTTCTTCTTTGCTATAAGAAATTTTCGCTCCGGCTTCAGAATATTCATTATCTGTATAGTTAGCACCTTCGCCGGCACCCGATTCAAGTATAATTCTATGTCCATGATTAGTCAATGCTGCTACAGCATCAGGTGTTAAACAGATGCGTTTTTCTTGTAAATGTGTTTCTTTTGGTATACCTATAAATAATTCGCCTTTTTGCTTTTTAATTTCAAGCATTTCAGGTTTAGGCATTAATTCTTCTTTACTAAAGGGCGAAAATTGTTTACTCATTGTTGTCAGTATTCAGTATTCAGTGTTCAGTGTTCAGTTTACAGTATTAGTCTGCATTATCTAAAAACAACTGATGGATATATATTTTGTATTTTTCTCTATTCTCTATTCTCTATTCTCTATTCTCTATTCTCTATTCTCTATTCTCTATTCTTCTCTAAGCTGTGTTCCGTATTCATCCATCTTCATAGATCTGGTTCCATCATTATTAATTGACAGATGAATTTCAACAGCATTTAAAGGTAATAAATTTTTAACTTTCTCCGGACATTCTATCAAACACCATGAATTGTTATAAAAATAATCATCAATACCTATATCCATAGCCTCCTCTTCACTGTCAATACGGTAAAAATCAAAGTGATATATAGTTTCTCCTTTACGGGATTGATATTCATTTACTAATGAGAACGTAGGTGAAGTAACAACATCATTAACCTCTAATTGTTTTACAACTTCTTTGATCAATGTAGTTTTACCAACACCCATTTCACCATAAAATAATAATACTTTATCAGACGATTCTGCAATGATCTGCTGTGCAATTTGTGGTAATTGTTCTAAAGTATAACTTGAAATCATTGAGAAAAATTATCTGTCTACATCTAAAATTTCTTTCGATTCGAATAACTCTTTTATTCGTTGTTTAGAAATACTATAAGGCTCAGTCGTGTAATTGGCAGCCTTATCTATTTTGTATAATTTAGATTGTCTTTCAATTTCATAATCATTAGAGATCACAAATACAGAATCTTGACTTACAGATGCTACTTTAAGTAATGAGTAGAATTTATTTGGTTTGTATTCGTAAACATCACCAGCTTGTGGCTCATTTATATAGTTAATAACATCTTTTTTATGTTGACTGCTAGTAAAAGCCAAGAGTCCGATAATTACTGCAATCACACCCAGTCCACTCCAATACCAAAGAGGTGATTTGGTATTTCCATTTACATTCTGATAAGCCAATTTTAAAGGCTCATTCATTTCCTTTGGTGCAAGGGTTTTCTTACAATGATTACATTCTGACACTCCCTTTTTACCCATTGGAAAAAAGGGAATCCAATATACGTATGCATACCTGCCAAAAATACTGATGTTATGCGTTGTTTGTTGTTCACAATGAGAACATTTAATTCCACTAACTTGTTCGCTGTGGAGATGTGTGCCTTTTGAGCCGTAAAAAATCATATAGTTATAGTTTTTGGTTAATTTATAGTTTTAAAATACAGATGCAAAAGTTAACTTCTAGCTTCGGTCTTCTAGCATCTAGCTTATTCACATTTTCATAGAATGATATACATTCTGCACATCATCTTCCTCTTCTAACTTTTCCAACAATTTTTCTACATCAGCCTGTCCTTCTTCAGACAATTCTTTGGTTGACGTTGGTATGCGTTCAAATCCTGAAGAGAGTATTTCTACATTATTTTCTTCAAAAAAGGATTGTATAGCACCGAATTGCTCAAAGGGAGCGTAGATAATAATACCTTCCTCGTCATCAAAGATCTCTTCTACATCAAAATCTATCAATTCTAATTCAAGTTCTTCCATATCAATGGTAATATCTTCTTTTTTAACTGTAAAATTACAAGTATGGTCAAACATAAAAACCACAGAACCCGAAGTGCCAAAAGTACCATCACATTTATTAAATGCAGCTCTTACATTGGCAACAGTCCGGTTATTATTATCAGTGGCTGTTTCAACCAACACAGCAATTCCATGAGGTGCATAGCCTTCAAAAAGTACTTCTTTATAGTTTGCAGTATCTTTGTCTGATGCTTTTTTAATGGCACGTTCAACATTGTCCTTAGGCATATTTGCAGCCTTGGCATTTTGCATTACTGCTCGTAAACGTGCATTAGATTCAGGGTTTGCGCCTCCTTCTTTTACAGCCATTACAATGTCCTTACCAATACGCGTAAAGGTTTTTGCCATTGCCGACCAACGTTTCATTTTCCTTGCTTTCCTAAATTCGAATGCTCTTCCCATTAATTATTGTTTATGCGTTTCTTTGTTTTTTGTTTAATTGTTTTGTGAAAATTAGTAAAATTCGTGTCTATACTTGAATAACTCCCAAATTAAATTGTTTTTCAATAGGAGCGTGGTTAGCAGCTTCAATACCCATTGAGATCCATGTTCTGGTATCTAATGGATCAATGACTGCATCTGTCCAAATACGTGCAGCAGCATAATAGGGAGAAGTTTGTGAATCATAACGTGATTTTATAGTATTGTATAATTCTTCTTCATTTTTCTTCGTAATCTTTTTACCTTGTTTTAATAAAGAGGCTTTTTCTATTTGCAATAATACTTTTGCGGCCGAATTACCGCTCATTACAGCCAATTCTGCACTAGGCCAGGCAACAATTAACCTAGGGTCATAAGCTTTCCCACACATCGCATAGTTACCGGCGCCATAAGAATTACCAATCACGATCGTAAACTTTGGAACTACAGAATTACTGACCGCATTGACCATTTTGGCGCCATCTTTAATAATACCACCATGTTCTGATTTGCTACCTACCATAAACCCGGTAACGTCTTGTAAAAATACCAATGGAATTTTCTTCTGATTACAATTCGCAATAAAACGAGTTGCTTTATCAGCACTATCAGAATAAATAACACCACCAAATTGCATTTCACGCTTACTGTTTTTTACCAATTTACGTTGATTGGCAACAATACCAACAGCCCATCCATCAATTCTGGCATACCCGGTAATTAAGGTTTTACCATAATTGGCTTTATATTCTTCAAATTCAGAATTGTCAACCAATCGTTTTATGATCTCATACATATCATATTGGTCATGTCTCTCTTTAGGTAAAAGTCCGTAAATTTCTTTGGGTTTTTCTTTCGGAAGTACTGCTTTTTTTCTATTGAATCCAGCTTTGTCAAAATCACCTATTTTATCAACAATATTTTTGATGGTATCTAATGCATGCTTGTCATCTTTCGCCTTATAGTCAATGACACCAGAAATTTCAGTATGCGTTGTTGCACCGCCTAGCGTTTCATTGTCAATAGTTTCGCCTATGGCAGCTTTTACCAAATAACTTCCGGCAAGGAAAATACTACCAGTTTTGTCAACAATCAATGCCTCATCACTCATAATAGGTAAATAAGCACCGCCAGCAACACAGCTACCCATAACAGCAGCTATTTGGGTAATACCCATACTGCTCATCACAGCATTATTTCTAAAAATACGTCCGAAATGTTCTTTGTCAGGAAAAATCTCATCTTGCATAGGTAAATACACACCGGCACTATCTACTAAATAAATAATAGGTAATCGGTTTTCTATAGCAATTTCCTGAGCGCGTAAATTCTTTTTTCCGGTAATGGGAAACCAAGCGCCCGCTTTTACTGTGGCATCATTGGCTACTACAATACATTGTTTGCCTTTGATATATCCTATTTTTATCACCACTCCTCCAGATGGACAACCGCCATGATCCTTATACATGCCTTCACCTGCAAAGGCACCGATTTCAATGCTTTTGGTATTGCGATCTAATAAATAATCAATACGTTCTCTGGCAGTTAATTTTCCTTTAGCATGATGCTTTTCAATACGAGCATCTCCACCTCCTTTATATACTTTCAGAAGTTTTTTCTTTAACTCTGCTACTTGTAATTTATGATGATCTTCGTTTTTATTGAAGTTGATATCCATTTAGTATGATGTTATTTTCAATTGTGCTAAAATACAAAAATGTATGAAGAATTATTTCGAAAATTTATCCATGATAGTATTCACAACATTTTTAATTTTTAAATGTCTTTCTTTTCGTTCTATTTGATATGAATCTGTAACACGTTCTTTACAATTTTTAATGGCGCAAGTTTCACAAGTAACGCCTACTTGTACGGTTTTTATTGCCGGGTCTTCTAAAAAATGAATATGTTTTTTTAGATGTGGTGAGATTAATATTCCGATACTCACACTTCTATTACTATTTTTTTTAAACGGATCGGCTGTAGCAGATGAAAACACTAGATATTGGTTATTACTGTCAGGATAATCAGAGATTTGAATATCAAAAACATGCTTCTTTTTTGGTTTCTTTGCCAATACATCCAGAGTACGTAAAGACACCCATCTTCTGCAATAATGCTCATTTGATTCATTAGCGCGAGGGGCTTGCTGTTGTGTTATATGAAGTTCTTTGTTTAATGTATATGTACTTTTATTTACGTTATGGGTAAAGCGTAAAAAGAATAAATTTTTAAAATGGAATTGTTTAGGTAAAATATTGGTTAAACGCTGGTAAAAAGTTTCCGGAGAATTGGTAAAATGATCCATGAGCGTAATAAAAGCACCCTGATTCCAAGATTCATTTTGAAAGAAATTCTTTACTTCATCAATTAGGCTATTTTTAGGAATCAATAAGGCACCGGCGAAATAAGAAGCTAAAAAATTGTTTAAGACCTGATCAAAACTGTCAAACTTGATCCACGGAAAAGTATATAGTCTATCCGTAGTATTCATATGGTTATACCCAATTTCTTTAGCATATATAAAACGCTTTTGTGATTCGTCAATATGGTTTCCAATTAACAATGTGTTATTTTTAGCTATAAAAATAGATCGTAATTCTTGTAGATTTTCATGTAATCCCAGTTCTTCAGTATTTATTGTATAATTATATTCTTCAAGTAAAATTTCTTCAAGTTCACTTGTTTTAACTTTTTTTGTTAAGTCAATTTGATATGCTTTTCCGAATTCCTCAACCAGATTTTCTATATTTTCAAAATAGTTATTTTGTGCTTCTTGATAGGAGCGGAGAGCAGCTAAGAAAAAACTTTCTCTTGTAACGCTATAATGTTGTGCAATTTTTATCAATGTACCTATAAAAGCATTCACTTTAACAGGTGCATTTGCTATAATATCAATAAGATTACTTTCTTTAATACCAAATACCTCTAGAGGGATTTCCTTTAATATTTTTGATTGTAAGATTTCACCGACTGGTGCTAAATTCTTATCTAATTTTAAGGAAACTAAATGATCATACGGAACATCAAGAGTTTCAGAAAGTGTAACTATTTTATCAGTTTTAGGATATTTTTTTCCTTTTTCTATTTCGTTTAAATACGATTTAGATAAACCTGTCAATTTTGAAAGCCCAAAAAGTGAAAGGTTTCTTTCTGTACGTATTTGCTTGAGTTTTAATCCGAAAATTAAACGAATATATTCTTCTTCAACTGCCATTATTTATTGCTTTTAGACATTGCGAATGTACAAAAAATTAAAATAATATTAAATTTAGCGAACGTTCGCTTGATTTGTAACGTTTTTATTTTATATTTGTTGCAGAATTTCACATTAAAACCATTAGTTATGAATGATATATTAGAAAAAAGAGTTGATTTTAAAGGAGTTGCAGATAATACTTTTAAAGAAGTACTTACAGAAGAAGCGTTGGAATTTTTATCGAGTTTACACAAAAAATTCAATAAAAAAAGAATTGAACTGCTTAAAAAAAGGGATTTAGTGCAAAAAAGATTCGATAAAGGAGTATTTCCAAATTTTCCAAATGAAACAATAACTATAAGAGAGAGTGATTGGGTTGCAGCGCCATTATTCAGTATTGACGAAGAAGAGGATAAAGGATTTCCTGAAAACGTTCAAAAATTTAATGATCTATTAAATCAATATGATGGTTTTATAGTTTCATTAGCCGAACATAATGGTTCTTATGCAGCAGCATTTAAAAATATATTTGACTGGGTTTCTCGTATAGAAAGAGAAATATTTAGAGATAAACCTCTATTATTAATGGCAACTTCACCAGGTGGTAGAGGAGGAGCTTCAGTATTGGAAGCTGCTAACTCAACTTTCCCGCATTTAGGTGGAAATATTGTGGCAACTTTTTCACTTCCAAATTTTTATGATAACTTTAAAGACGAAATAATTGATGAAGATTTGAGAATTATATTAAATAAAGCTATTATAACTTTTGAAAAGAACATATAAAAATGTCGTATTTAAAAACTAAACAGACCGATGAAGACGTAATAGTCTTTTTAAACACAATTGAGAATGATGAAAAGAAACAAGATTGTTTTAATATTATAAATATAATTAGCTCAATCACAGGTCATAAAGCAAAAATGTGGGGTAAAAGTATGGTAGGTTTCGGAAGCTATACTTATAAAACAAAATCAGGAAAAGAAGGGGAATGGTTTTTATCAGGGTTTTCACCTAGAAAACTAGATATTTCCCTGCACTTAATGCTTGGTTTAGATAATGAAGTTGAGTTACTTTCAAAACTAGGAAAGTACAAAAAAGGGAAAGGATGTGTTTATATAAAAAGATTATCAGATATTGATATTAATATTCTAAAAAAGCTTATAAAAAATACTTTTGAGAGCATGAAACTTATAGCATCTAAAACTAATTAATCATGTCAAGAGAGAATAGAGAAATAGTTAAAGAATATTCTAATGGTGAAATTACCATTTTATGGAAACCTAAAATATGTATTCATGCAGCAGAATGTGTCAAAAGGTTACCAAATGTATATAAACCTAAAGAAAAACCATGGATCACAATTGAGAATGCAACAACTGAAGAGTTGAAGGTACAAGTTGAAACTTGTCCTTCAGGCGCTTTATCTTATCGTATGAATAACGCTGAAGATAAAGAAGAAATGCACACAGAAACTGTAGTAGAAGTCATGGAAAACGGGCCGCTATTGGTTTACGGAACATTGCATATTACCAATTCAGATGGTGCTAAAGAAATTAAAAATAAAACAACTGCTTTTTGCAGGTGTGGTGCTTCAACCAATAAACCTTATTGTGATGGTAAACATAGAGAAATAGATTTTAAAGGTTAAATAGATAGATAAATGAAAATAACAATTTACGGTAAGAAAGGGCATGCTCATACAGTTGCTTTTAAAAATTTTTTGAGAATGGCTGAAATAGATTTTGAGTATAAAGATCTTGCTACTGATGTTGAAGCTCAAGAACATTCAAAAGAATTGTATGAAGGCGAAATTAAATTTCCTACCTTAATAGTTGATGATGAAATATATAAAACTCCAACCTCTGATTTATTTAATAAGGTAATGAAAGAGTTAAAGCTAAGAGGTTAAATAATAATTAATTAATTTTCCCCCTTTGGGGAAATGTCCACAGGACAAAGGGATATATGGGAGACATTTCAAAAGATATAAATTCTAAATTTCCTTCAAATAAGGTAAAGGCATTGATAAATATCAAGTACACAGCGAATTGGTTAAATAGCCATCAAAATACATTCTTTAAACCTTTTGGCATTTCACCACAACAATTCAATATTCTTAGAATATTAAAAGGCGCAAAAGAACCCTTAAAAGTACAGACTATTAAAGATAGAATGATTGAAAGAGCTCCAAATGCCACACGTTTAATGGATAAGTTATGCTCAAAAAAGTTGATTGAAAGAATTCCTTGCTCGGATGATAGAAGAGTAGTGCATATTGAAATTACAAAAAAAGGATTACAATTATTACATACAATAACTATAAACTTAAAAGAAGATTTGTTAGAAAGTTTAACTGAAAAAGAAGCAATTCAATTAAGTGATCTTTTAGATAAAATAAGATAAAAAAAATTATATAATTACTTTCCATGGAAAATAAATTGTATTAAAGATTATAATTTTAAAAAAAATTATCGATGAAAGATGTTAACTTATAAATGCAAAGAAGCGGTAAAGTGAGAAACCTCTACAAACATTGTAGTTAAAAATTAAATACTTAGCGTCTTTGCGCCTTAGCGAGAAAGCCTCCGCGAACATTGCGGTTAAGCAAGAAAACCTCTATATAATAACAAAAAACAATACAATTAAAATTAAAAAACAATGAAAAACATAAGAACCATACAACATAAAACAGGAAGTCCATTAGTAAATATGGGCCCGATAAGATTACATCAACCAATACCAAGTCGTGGAGTTGAACAAATAGACCCATTTATTTTATTACATCACTATGGACCTTATACTATCGGTGAATTTAACAATCCGTTTGATTTAGGACCACATCCGCATCGTGGTTTTGAGCCTATCACGCTATTATACAAAGGTGAACAATTGCATAGAGATTCGTTAGGTAATGAAAGTATCGTAAAGGCAGGCGATGTACAATGGACAACTGCAGGTCGGGGAATTATCCATTCAGAAGGTCCCACAAAAGAATTTGTTGAAAAAGGAGGGGAGTTAGAAGGAATTCAATTATGGTTGAATCTTCCTGCAAAAAATAAAATGATGCCAGCAAATTATCAACATATTAAAAGTGATGATATGCCGATTGTTCAAAATGAGAATAAGAATATTACAATAAAAGTAGTTGCAGGCGAATTAAGTGGTAAAAATGGACTTATTAAAACTCAGACTGCTGTTAATGTATTTATGGTAAAAACAGGATCAGAAGGAACAATGGAAGTACAACTTCCTACAGATCATAATGCACTCATCTATTTATTAGACGGAGAAGTTTTTGTTAATAAGGAAGTGACCTTGAAAAAAGGAGCAACACAAATGCTAACCTTCAACCAAGACGGAGACGGGTTTCAGTTTGAGGCTCGTAAAGAAAGTAACTTGTTAATTCTTTCCGGAGAACCAATTAATGAGAAAATTGCACAATACGGTCCTTATGTAATGAATACCCAGACAGAAATTATGGAAGCAATGCGAGATTACCAACAAGGTAAAATGGGTTTTTTAGCTAATTAACCGAATAATTACGATATTTGTCGCCTGTAAAAAAAATACTACTCATTTAAATAGTACAAAATATGATGATGAATAAAAATACGGTTTTAGGTTATGCAACCTTGATTATGATTGCTGTAGGATTAGGTTTAATAGCGCTGGGTGCATTTCGATATGATGAAGTTGCCGGTTGGGGGTTTGCTGCTGTTGGAGTAGGTTTCTTTGCCATCGCATGGGTTTTCAATGCTTTAAAAGGCAGAGTGTAATTGATTTACGATTTATGAATGTAGACTTTAGATTTATCGAAACGATAACTCAATAACTTATTAACCAATAACTAACTGCAAACATGTCTGACGATAATAAGGTCATTTTTTCAATGAATAAGGTTTCTAAAACCTATCAAAATGCTAATAAACCAGTCTTAAAAGATATTTATTTAAGTTTCTTCTATGGAGCAAAAATTGGTATTCTGGGTCTGAATGGATCTGGTAAATCAACCTTATTAAAGATCATTGCAGGTGTAGAAAAAAACTATCAAGGTGATGTTGTATTTTCTCCGGGATATAAAGTGGGGTATTTAGAACAAGAACCTCAATTAGATGAAACAAAAACAGTGATTGATATTGTAAAAGAAGGGGTTGCTGAAACAGTTGCTATATTGGATGAATACAATAAAATTAACGATATGTTTGGTTTGGAAGAAGTGTATTCTGATGCCGATAAGATGCAAAAGTTAATGGATAAACAAGCTGAATTACAAGATAAAATTGATGCTTCAAATGCCTGGGAATTAGACACAAAACTGGAAATTGCCATGGATGCTTTGCGTACTCCGGAACCTGACACTCCAATTAAAGTACTTTCCGGAGGTGAACGTCGTAGAGTAGCTTTGTGCAGATTACTATTGCAAGAACCAGAAATTTTATTATTAGACGAGCCTACCAACCATTTAGATGCTGAATCTGTTCATTGGTTAGAACACCATTTGGCACAATATAAAGGAACAGTAATTGCCGTAACGCACGATCGATATTTTTTAGACAATGTTGCGGGTTGGATCTTAGAATTGGATAGAGGAGAAGGGATACCTTGGAAAGGAAATTACTCTTCTTGGCTAGACCAAAAATCAAAACGATTGGCTCAAGAAAGCAAGACAGCTTCTAAACGACAAAAAACTTTAGAACGTGAATTAGAATGGGTACGACAAGGAGCTAAAGGGCGTCAAACCAAACAAAAAGCACGTTTAAAGAATTATGACAAGCTCATGAGTCAAGACCAAAAACAGCTTGATGAAAAATTAGAGATCTATATTCCTAACGGACCACGTTTAGGTACAAATGTAATTGAGGCAAAAGGTGTAAGTAAAGCGTATGGTGATAAACTGTTATATGAAAATTTAGAATTCAATTTACCACAAGCAGGTATTGTAGGTATTATTGGTCCGAATGGAGCAGGAAAAACAACCATTTTTAAAATGATAATGGGTGAAGAAACTCCTGATAAGGGGGAGTTTATTGTTGGAGATACCACAAAGATCGCTTATGTAGATCAGGCACATTCTAATATAGATAGTGAAAAATCTATTTGGCAGAATTTTTCTGATGAACAAGAACTCATTATGATGGGAGGGAAGCAGGTGAACTCTCGAGCTTATCTAAGTCGTTTTAATTTTTCCGGTAGTGAGCAAAATAAAAAAGTTTCTACCTTGTCTGGCGGTGAACGTAATCGTCTTCATTTAGCAATGACCTTAAAAGAAGAAGGTAATGTATTACTATTAGATGAACCCACTAATGATTTAGATGTTAATACTTTACGTGCTTTGGAAGAAGGCTTAGAAAACTTTGCCGGATGTGCAGTTGTAATTAGTCACGACCGTTGGTTCTTAGATAGAATTTGCACACATATATTGGCTTTTGAAGGAGACAGTCAAGTGTATTTCTTTGAAGGCGGTTTTTCTGACTATGAAGAAAATAAAAAGAAACGATTAGGTGGTGATCTGATACCAAAACGTATCAAATATAAAAAATTGATTAGATAAAACTTTCTTGTTTAAAATTCTTTTACAAACTCCATTTTACTATTGTTATCGGAGAATAATATAAGTATACTATCTTCAATACTATATTGTTTTGAGTTTTGTAATAATTGATAATATTTCTGTTCAAATGTATTTAACTGTTGTGGAGTACAGAATATTTCTGTTGAGTAAATATCAAAAAAAGAGATTGTTTTTTTAGTAATTTCTTTTACTTGTCCGCCGTACGAATTACAAGTAGATGTTCCATTGAAATCAGAACTTTTTGAAAAAATAAGGGTTACACTTGAAGGAGGAGTTGTTATTTGATTATCAATAATTACTTTTTGCAATTCCCATATACCTAATAGATTTTGATTCTTGTTAATAGCTGTTTCATTATCACAAGAAATAAGTAGTAAAAAAGTAAAAAGTAAATAAATTGTAGATCTCATAATTATTGTCTTAACTTATATCTAAAGAGATGCAAATTATCATAAAGGTTGCGTTGTGATTTATAGCAGTATCTTTTGAATTTATAAGTTTTTGCATTATGCCCTGTGCCAAGTGTAGTAAGCTTGTTTCCTTTTGGGCAAATATAATAATCATCTTCTTTGTTATAAATAAAGTTTTCTACATTATATGCCGGATCAGAAGCTTGTGCAGCTACCCTTGGAATAGCGACCATTACCTCAATATCTAAATCATCAGCTATTTTAAATTCACTTCCTGTATGATATCCTTTGTCGTAAAGTGTTGTAAAACTATTATTCCTAAGTATCGTTTTAGCCCTTTTCAACATACCTCCCATAGCTTTAGAATCATTTTGATTGGTAACTTTATAATCTATAGGAATATTATTTTGTTGGTCAACAGAAGTTTGTACATTATAGGCTACCTCAGTAATATTATTTCGAATAGTCATTTACCTACTTTGTGTATCGGAAGTTGACACTTGAGTATCTTCACTTTCTTTGAGTTGTTTCTCCAGTTGTCTGTAATTTTCTTTACGTTGATTATACTTCTTTATTTTTTGTTTTAATTGCTTTTTTTTATCACTATCAGTCACTGTTAATTCCTTTTCATGCTCTTTCAACTTGGTATCTATATATGCAATATGTCTATCAATTCTCTTTTGGTTAAAATTATTCTTCTTACTGTTCTGGGCACGAAATTTGGTACTGTCTCCGGCAATTAACTTTGCTCCAATCAAATTAAAATGTTTTGCTATTTTAACAGTTGCTCTAAATACTTTTTTGATTGCTTTTGGATTGTTTCTACGGAAATTTGAGATCGTATTGTGGTCTGGTTGTAAAGATTTTAATAACCACATCACTTCAATATTTCGTTTGTATGCCTTTTCCAAATCTCGAGAAGAGTGCATCTTATTGAGATAACCATAAATGTATAGTTTAAGTAAGTCGGCAGGATGATAAGCCGACCTACCGTTTTCAATAAAATTAGATATAGTTATTTAATACCAAACTGTCAACAAACAGGTCGATCAGTCTAACCTCATTGTCAGGGTCAATAGACTGATCGAGAGAAACAGGAAAAATATGGATTTGTATTCGGTTACTTCCTTTTATAAATCTCATATCTAAAGATACAGAATATCAATGAATTATAAAATATAATATGATAAAAAATAATACTGGATTATTAAAGGTTTTTGACAGTCTGACGATTTGTGTAAGAACAGTAAGGGATTTTGAAACACTTACTTTTCGGTTTAGCACTGAGTGAAATTTACAATTTTTCCTTTAAAAATTGACACACAAAATTGTAAATTTTGTGGTCTTTCTAAAATTCACTGCACTTTGGGTTAAGCACTTAAACCCTTATTGTTTTTACACGTTGTTGCCAGTAGTTTTTGTGTTTATTTAACAAATTCATCAATATTTATCTTTAGTCCTTTTGCAATTCCTATTCCTAATTTTTGACTGACCCTAAACCAATGACATAATTGTCGGTTAATGATTTCATCCTTTTTGTTCCCCGAAATTCCACTCATAGCACCTACAATATTGCTAATTGTATTTTGTTGCTGTTGTTCTGTCATTACAGTTTCAAATAATCCTTTAGGCTGTGAGTAATGGTCATCGTCATTTAAGTTTCTATCATAATAGGCAACTTCATTACTGTCTAAAGTATAAGGTTGTCCTTGGTAATTTTCATCTTCATAATTACGGTCAAAACTATTAGGATAATGATTTTTAGAACTCCCTCCATTACCATCAAAACGCATAGCTCCATCTCTATGGTAATTATTTGTCGCATATGGACATTTGTTTACTGGTAAAGAATTATAATTTGCTCCAATACGATAACGTTGTGCATCAGGATAAGCAAAAATTCTTCCTTGTAACATTTTATCTGGAGAAAAGCCTATTCCATCAATTAAATTAGAAGGAGAAAAAGCAGCTTGCTCTACATCTTGAAAATAGTTTTCAGGAATCTCATTCAGCTCAATTTCTCCAACACCTATTAAAGGAAAGTCTGAATGAGTCCATATTTTTGTTAAATCAAATGGATTCCATTTAAAGTTTCTAGCTTCTTCTAATGTCATTATTTGAATTTTTAATGCGTATTTTGGAAAATCTCCGTTTTCAATAGCATTTACTAAATCTCTTTGAGCATAATCAGGATCTATCCCTTTTAATTCTGTTGCTTCAGCATCTGTAAAAGTTTTGTTTCCTTGCATTGTTTTATAGTGAAACTTCACATAAAATCTTTCATTATCTTTGTTTACAAATGAAAAAGTATGGCTTCCATATCCATTCATATATCTGTACCCATTAGGAGTACCTCTATCAGACATCAGTATTAAAACTTGGTGTAAACTTTCAGGATTTAACGACCAGTAATCCCAAACCATAGTTGCATCTTTACAATTTGTTTTAGGGTTTCTCTTTTGAGTATGAATAAAATCAGGAAATTTTTTAGGGTCTTTGATAAAAAACACAGGTGTATTATTACCTACTAAATCCCAGTTTCCATCTTCGGTATAAAATTTTATAGCAAAACCTCTTGGGTCTCGTTCAGTATCTGCTGAACCCTTTTCTCCTCCTACTGTTGAAAAACGAACAAACAATTTTGTTTCTTTACCAATTTCTGAAAATAATTTAGCACGACAATATTTTGAGATATCGTGTGTAACGGTAAGTTTACCAAATGCACCTGTTCCTTTTGCATGTACAATCCTTTCGGGAATTCTTTCTCTATTAAATTGAGCTAATTTTTCTTGTAGAAAAAAGTCTTGTAACAATATAGGTCCTCTTTCTCCTATTGTTTGTGAGTCTTGATAGTGGTTTACTGGACAGCCACTATTCGTTGTGATTTTTTTACCTTTTGACATAACTATAATGATTTAAGATTACTAATTTTTCAAATATCTAACTATTCTAATCGGCTACTGTATTAATTAAATTGATTGTTTTTATTTTTCTATAAATATTATTTATGACTTAATTGTTTACAACGTGAGTTTGCGCACAAACTCAGTTTATGTTCAAAATTAGTAAATAAGAGTTATTGTTATGGTTTCTAGAGAACTTTTATTTTGATCTTTTTAAGATTCTCTATGTAATTTAGAAATAGAAAATACTTTAAACAGCTTAAAAAAGGCTCCATAGTGTTGAAAAATATACGACTAAGCATTTTAAGTTTAGTTTTTAGCTCGTTCATGGTAAAGATTGAACTAATTCTTTTAAGATTATAGCAAATCATTATTAGATTGACTTCAGAGAGTACATTTTGTTTCCCTTTCATTAAGGTATAAGTAAATCCCCATTGTCTTTTTAGAGTTCCGATCCCGATAGCTATCGGGAGATGTTCGGTTATTTGTTGTCTAAGTCTGTAATATTCCGGATTATTATCTACTCTTTTTTGATTCTCTTCTAAAGCTTGTTGATAGATAGAACGTTCAATAAAACGACCATTCTTATTTCTGGTACATTGTTCTCTAAAAGCACAGGTCTTACAAGCCTTTCTATTTTTATAGTGTTTTACTTTATGATTGGCTTTGTTGTAAATAGTACCGTTTGTTATTAATAATTGTCCGTCAGGACAAGTATAAGTATCATTAACCTTATGATATTGAAAATTTTTCATATCAAATAACCCGTTGTGTTGAGAAGAATGTTCTTTGGGAGAAGCATATGTTGTAATGTTGTTTTTTGTACAGATGTCAATATGCTTTCCGGTAGTATATCCTTTGTCAGTTATACAATCCATAGCATTGACACCCAGCAATTCTTTAGCATCAAGTGCCATAGGTGATAAAGCGTGTGTGTCATTGACTGTTCCCGTATCATTATTGATAAAAAGTTTATGTTTGCCATCACATCCTGCTTGTGTGTTATATCCAACATTAACTACATTTCTATGCAAGACAACTGCATCTGGCATCCGGGTCTGTTGTGCTTATTTGAGACTGTCCACTTTTTTTGAGTTGTTTTTCAATATTTTTATATTGTTTTTTCCTCTGTTTTTGAATTTCTCGTTTTTTTTTATATCTATACCATCATTTAGGTCAAGTTCTTTTTCAAATTGTTCAATTTTGTCATCAATATATTTAAAGTGTCTATCTAATTTGTTTTGATTAAAATTGTTTTTCAAACTGTTTTGAGCACGAATCTTAAAGGAATCAATAGCTATGGTTTGTCCATCGATCAAATCCCAATCTTTGAGCATTAGCACAAAATATCTAAAAGCTTGTTTAAAAGCTTTGGAGTTGTTTTTTTTAAAATAGGCTATTTTACGAGCCGACGGTCTTAATCCTTTTAAAAGCCAGATGACTTCTAAGTTAACTCTACTAGCTTTTTCAAGATCACGAGAAGACCGCAATTTGTTTTTATAACCAAATAAAAAAAGTTTGAGCAGATCAGAAGCTTTATAAGGTGGACGACCTTCAGATGGAAGTATGTTTTTAAAACCGAGTTCATTAATGGGAAGTGCATCAACAAACCAATCTACTATATGTGCCCAAGAGTCTGGAGCAACATTAGACTCAAAATCCATCAAAATGAGTTGATCTCGATCAAATCCTTGTATAAAATCCATAAAAAAACAAGTAAGAATTACTTTAAAAAGATACGAAATATTGATGAGTTACTCAAGAAAAATATGTGGAAGTTTTTGCGCAGTCTGACGGTTAGGCTATGGTTAGTTGTGTGATTTAAGTACCTAATTTAGCAAATACAAACCGAATAGAAAATCCGCGAGGATTTTCGTAAGTAGGCTCGCACCAGCAATTAATTATACACGGTGTTGTAGCCAGTTTTTATTCGAACATTTATATTCACAATATTATTTTTAAAACTCGGAACTGGTTATTTAGGATTTTATTATTATGTAACAAATTCGTGTTTAAAACGTCTCTTAATAAAAAACAAAAAAATGATTCAGATAAATAAAACAGCAAGAATTACAGGATTACTATACTTAATTATTGTCATTGGAGGCGTGTTTGCTGAAATGTTTGTACGTTCCAGACTTGTAGATTATAGCAACGCTTTAGTTACTGCCAAAAACATACAAGAATCCGAAGGCTTGTTTCGGTTTGGTTTTTCTCTCGAGTTATTTGTTTTTGTTTGTGATGCAGCAGTTACAGTACTTTTATACCAATTACTTAAACCAATCAACAAGGGGCTTTCATTATTTGCAGCATCGTTCAGATTAGTAACCGTAGCTATACTCGGAGCTAATCTTCTTTATAATTTCCTTCCAATTTTATTATTAAATGATTCAACTTATTTATCCACATTTAATAGTGAGCAGTTACAAACATTGAGTTTATTTTATATGAAAGTACACGGATTTGGATACTCCCTTGCGTTAGTCTTTTTTAGTGTACATTGTGTTATTATTGGTTATTTAATTTCAAAGTCAACCTATATTCCTAAATTTTTAGGAATCCTATTAATCATTGCAGGACTGTGTTATTTTATAAATAGTTATTCGTTATTTTTATTTCCTGAACTATCGTCAAAAATATTTCCAGCTATTTTATTACCTGCCCTAATTGCAGAATTGTCATTAAGTTTGTGGCTTTTAATAAAGGGAGTGAAAAATGTTGATATTGAAGTGAATAATTAATTTTTAAACTTTCATTTTCTGATTGTATATTCTTTGAGGTTTTTTACTAAATTTCGATTTTATCAAATGTTCGTTAAGACACCTAGTTTACAAAGTTAAAGGCACGTTGTTTACACCATATTTTGACTTAGCCTTATTGATACTTGTTTGTCTCTAATATTAACGCAAAATTGAAAATTTTGCGGACTTTGTTCAAGGCACTTTACTTTGGGTTAAGCACCAAAAACCCGTATTAACTATAGCCACTGTTGTAAGCTGGCTTTATTATTCACCATTACTTAATTCAGTTCTGGACTTATCCAATTTAGTTTTATCGTAATATTCGTTTTTTATTGACCAATCTTTCAAATAATCTATTCGCTTTTTCATTACTTCACTGAACTTTGGTTCGTTGAACATTTCAAGTAGTGATTTTTGATGCTTTAACCATTTCTTAAAACTCATCCCTTCAATAAAAGTTTTTTCCATTTCACGTATTTGGTTTTCAACTTCTTCTTCGGTTTTGTCTGGAAATGACTTTATTTCATTAATCGTTTCTTGAGTTTTAGAATCGTTCTTTGCAATTTCTTCTATTGTGCTTAAATAGTCTTTGGGTAATATTTTTCTTATTTTTTCAATGTTGTGAGTTTCCAACCCTCCAAAACTTGGGATGTCAATTCCAAACTTTCTTGAATAGTCAAATTTTATTACCGAAATTGGATACTTTAGTAGATGTAATGTGCAAACTATTGATGCTACTTTTTCATATGTTTTAATCCAAAAATTTAATAAATCAGGTTCAAAAGTTTGTGAGTTGGTTTTTAGTTTACCAAACTTATTTGAATACTTACTCCCTTTTGTGTGAACATAGTTATGCAAAAAACCAAGTTCATTAAATCTGCTTTTTAAGTCGTGTTTATCATTGAAAATTCTGATATTTTCATTCGATAATAAAACATTCCATATCGAATTTGCTCTTGGTGTATTTGCCTCGTAGGTCTCTTTTGATAAAAGCCAATCTTTTACCATATTATGACCTTCATCATTTATGTTGTAATAAACAGACAACATTCCTAATTCTAATCCACTTCTTAACGAAACGAAAGCTTGTTTGTAAAGTCCGAAACAGATTAGATTATATGAAATTTGAATTTCATCCCAAGATTCTGTGAACGGAAAGAAATGACCTGAAAATAGGTTATCCAAATTTTGTGGAACAGTCATTCCAATTATATGATAGAACCAACCCAATTCCTCAATTTTATCTTTCGGATTTGAGTTTTTGGAAAGATATTCAGAAGTTGTTTTGTAAACTTCCACACTCTTTTCAGGTTCATATATGTATGGTACAATGTTCATTTTCCAGCTTGCTTACAACGTAGGTATATAGTTAATATTAACTTTATTCACATTATAAATTATACTTACTTATAAAAAGGCAATTTTACCACTGTTGCCGGAATAGCATTTTTCCTTACCTGAATATACATTTTACTGCCGATATCAGTAAATACAGTAGGTACATAACCTAAACCAATTCCTTTTTTTAAGGACGGACTCATAGTTCCCGAAGTGACAATGCCAATTTTATGACCATTTCCATCAACTATATCATAACCTTGGCGCGGAATACCTCTTTCGTCTAATTCAAAAGCAATTAATTTACGTTCAGTACCATGCTCTTTTTGTTTTTTTAAAGCTTCTGAATTGGTAAACTCTTTAGTAAACTTAGTTATCCAACCCAAACCTGCTTCAATAGGCGAAGTAGTATCGTCAATATCATTTCCATACAAACAAAAACCCATTTCTAAACGTAAGGTATCACGAGCCGCCAATCCAATAGGTTTGATACCATAATCAGCACCGGCTTCCATGACCCTATTCCATACTTGTTCTACCTCAGAATTCTTACAGTAGATTTCGAACCCACCTGAACCTGTATAACCGGTTGCTGAAATAATCACATGCTCAATACCTGCAAAATCGGCAACTTCAAAGGTATAATACTTCATATTTTCTAAATCAATAGAAGTTAATGATTGCATCGCTTTTGATGCTTTCGGACCTTGAATGGCTAGTAGTGAAAAGTCCTCAGATAGGTTTCTCATTTCGGCATCTACATCATTGTGAGCAGAGATCCAGTCCCAATCTTTTTGAATATTTGAGGCGTTTACCACCAATAGATATTTTTCTTCGTTGAGTCTATAGATGATCAAATCGTCAACAATACCGCCTTTAGCATTAGGTAAACAACTGTATTGAGCTTTTCCGTCAAAGAGTTTAGCAGCATCATTAGAACATACTTTTTGAATTAATGACAATGCATTTGGTCCCGAAATTAGAAATTCACCCATGTGAGAAACATCAAAAACACCAACAGCATTTCTAACGATTTCGTGTTCTATATTGATACCTTCATATTGTACAGGCATATTATATCCTGCAAAAGGAACTATTTTTGCTCCAAGAGCTTCGTGTATGTGAGTTAAGGCTGTGTTTTTCAAAAGGAATAATTTTAATTAAATAATTATGATTGTATTTTATATGCCACGGATACACGAATGTTTTTAAATTTATTATTCATGAATTAGTGGCAAAAACCTCTAACAAAATTACTAATTAATTATCGAGTAAAAAAGATTTTAACTCTGAGTAGGTTCTGATAAAAGTTGCTTCTTTGGTTTTACCCATTACTGCTTGAATTTGTTGTGGGAATTCAATACTTTTATTGATAACCGGTTCTACAACATCTAAAAATTTTACAGGATGTGCCGTCTCCAAAAAGATGCCATAGGCATCGTTTGGTAAAATGTGTTTTTTAATTCCGAGATAGCCGACTGCACCATGAGGATCAGCGATATAATCACAATTATTATATAAGTGTAGCATCGCATCACGTGTTTCATTATCTGTAAAGGAATAGGAGTGAAGGTCATCTTTTAAAGCTTCAAAATCGTTATTATAAATCTCCTGAATACGAATAAAATTACTTGGATCACCAACATCCATTGCATTTGAGATTGTTTGTACAGATGGTTTCGGATGATATTCTCCTGTTTTTAAAAATTGAGGAACGATGTCATTGGCATTTGTTGAAGCAATAAAACCATGGATTGGTAAACCTAACTGCTTTGCCATCATTCCGGCACAGATATTCCCGTAATTTCCACTTGGTACAGAAAAAACAAGTTTTTTACTCTTCTCTTTTAGCTGTTTATAGGCTAAGAAAAAATAGAACATCTGTGGTAACCAACGTGCTACATTAATTGAATTTGCTGATGTTAACTGCTTTATAGAAGTAATTGATTTATCTAAAAACGCTTTTTTGACCATGGCTTGGCAATCGTCAAAAGTGCCGTCAACTTCCAACGCTTTGATGTTTTTACCCAAAGTAGTCAGTTGTTTTTCTTGAACATCACTCACTTTTTTACTCGGATATAAAATAACAACATTTACGTTTTCAACACTTAAAAACCCACTCGCAACTGCACCGCCGGTATCACCTGAAGTTGCCACTAGTACTGTAACTTCTTTGGCACTATCTTTATTCAAATAGCCTAAGCAACGTGCCATAAAACGAGCACCTACATCTTTAAATGCCATGGTTGGTCCATGAAAAAGTTCTAGGGTTTTAATGTTATTTTCTATATCAATTAAGGGAAAACCAAAACTCAATGTTTCAGCTATAATTTGTTTCAATTCAGTTTCAGGAATTTCATTTCCAACAAATTGTTTAATGACCTCGTATCCTATTTCATGGTCTGTATATTCAAAGATGTCATTAATAAACTCTTTATCTAACTGAGTGATTGATTCAGGAAAATACAATCCTTTATCGGGTGCTAATCCTTTAATCACTGCATCTTTAAAGCTTACCTTAGGTGCATTTTCATTTAAACTATAGTATTTCATTTAATAATTTCTATTTTTGGAAAAAAGAATAGAGAAAAGAATAAAGACTGTAATATAAAACCATTAAAAGTCTCTGCTCTCTTTTCTCTATTCTTTTTTCTTTTATAATATTTTAATCCCTTCTTTATTAATTTCTGAAGTATATATATGAAAATCGATGATTGAATTTTCATATACTTCTCTCATTGACTGTGCTACTTTTTTAGCATTATCTTCCCCTTTACACAATGCAAAAATCGATGGTCCTGATCCTGAAATACCAACTCCTAAAGCTCCATCTTTTAGTCCTGCAGCTTTGATTTCATCAAAAAGAGGAATTAATTTTTTACGATAAGGCTCCGCAATTACATCTATTAACGATCTACTAATTAACTGATAATCATCCGTATAAAGTCCGCTAATTAAACCTGCTAAGTTGGCATTTTGTGCAACAGCATCAGCAATAGGAATAGTTGATTGTAATACATTACGTGCATCTTCAGTTTTAACTTCTATTTGCGGATGAATAACGGTTACCCATAATTCATCTGGAACAGGCAATTTTATAATTTCTAATGGTTTATAACTTTTTACTAAGATAAATCCGCCATAGATCACAGCAGCAACATTATCAGCAATCGGTGAACCACAGGCAACTTTTTCGCCAATTCTGGCAAACTCAGTTAATTCTAACTTTGAAAAAGGCTTTCCTAACAATTCATTTACTGCAAAAGCAGCTCCTGCTGCACTCGACGCACTACTACCGAGTCCGCTACCGGGTTTTACTTTTTTAAATAGTTGTATATCAACTCCAAAACTGGCATTGGCTTTATTTAACATTGCTAGTGCTACGACACTGGCTGCATTTTTTTTAATTTCAAAGCTTAGATCAGCGCCTTTGATGCTACTAATTGTAACGCCTTTAGTACTTGTTTTTTTGAGAACCATTTCATCGCCAACTGCATTTAATGCAAAGCCTAAGGCGTCAAATCCACAAGAAACATTCGCGACAGTTGCGGGAGAGAATATTTTAATTTCGTTCATAATTGTTTAAATCTCAAATCATAAATTCCAAAATCCAACTATTGAAATTTGTTATTTGTTTTTTGGTGCTTTCAAATTTTTATTTATTCTCGATACTATCCGCCTCTGGCGAATCACTCGAACTGACTTTTACAAGGTCGAGTGACGCGACAACGAAGCGTTGTATCGAGACCATTTATTTATTTGCAATCTTAATAATATCAGCAAAAAGTCCGGAAGCAGTAACATCAGCACCTGCACCTGCACCTTTGATGATCATTGGCTGTTCAGGATAACGCTTGGTATAGAACATTACAATATTGTCCTTCCCTTTCAAATTATAAAAAGGATGCCCATCAGGAATTTCTTTAAGACTCACTTTGGCATTGCCATTACTAAATTCAGCTACATATTTTAACTGACACTTGTTTTTATCAGATGAAGCTAACAATTGATTAAAATGTTCAGCATCTACTAAAAGTGATTCATAAAAATCATCAACTGTATCGGCTTCATGGTTCTTTTGTGTCAAAAAGGAATCATTTTTAATATCTTCTAAATTCAAATGCACACCACTTTCTCGTGCTAAAATTAATATTTTTCTGGCAACATCAACACCACTTAAATCAATTCTGGGATCTGGTTCTGTATAACCTTCTTGCTGGGCTTGTTTTACAATATCATGGAAATTAGTTTCTGAAGTAAAATTATTGAAAATAAAATTTAAACTACCTGAAAGTACCGCTTGAATTTTAAGTACTTCGTCACCGGAAGCAATTAAATTATTTAATGTGTCAATTACCGGTAACCCTGCGCCAACATTGGTTTCAAATAAGAATGGAGTATTATATTTTAATGATAATTTCTTTAATTCATTATAACTATCAAAGTCAGCTGAACAAGCAATTTTATTACAAGCTACAACAGCTATATTATGTCGTAAATACTGACTATAAATATCTGCAACTTTTTCATTGGCAGTAATATCAACAAAAATGCTGTTTCTAAGGTTCAAGGATTTGCTTGTACTTAAAAAGCCTTCTAATGTAGCTATGTTACCTTTATCTAGCTTTTCTTTCCACGAGTTTAGTGAGATCCCATCTTCATCAAAAACCATTTTTCTAGAATTTGACAAACCAATAACTTGTAAATTAATTTTTAAATTATCAAGTAAATACTGTTGTTGTTGCTGTATTTGCTCAATTAATTTCTCTCCAACATTACCAACACCGGTTATAAAAAGATTTAAACGTTTATTTTTATCTTTAAAAAAGCGTTCATGTAGGCTGTTTAGCCCTTTTTTTACATCTTTTGTAGCAATTACGGCAGATATATTCTTCTCTGAAGCGCCTTGTGCAATGGCTCTGATATTGATATTATTTTTACCAAGGGTACTGAACATTTTTCCACTAATACCTTGATGACTTTTCATATTATCACCTACAATAGCAATGATTGAAAGGTTCTTTTCTACAATTAATGGTTTTATTTTTTTTCGTAAGATCTCAAATTCAAAAGTAGTGTCAATTGCCGCTTTAGCTTTATCTGCATTACTATCGTCAATACCAATACAAATAGAATGTTCAGAAGAAGCTTGAGTAATCAACTTTACATTGATTTTTTCTGTAGACAATGTTTCAAATAATCGTTTAGAAAACCCGGGGACGCCTACCATACCTGAGCCTTCTAAAGTAATCAACGTTACATTCTCTATATGACTTATTCCTTTTACAGGAAGTGATCTTCCATTACTTTTTTTAGTAATTAATGTCCCTTTTTCATCGGGAGCCAATGTGTTTTTGATGAGTATTGGAATTTCTTTTTGTAGTACAGGATGTATTGTTGGCGGATAAATAACTTTAGCTCCAAAATGAGATAATTCCATTGCTTCTTCATAAGAAATTCTTTCAATAGGCATTGCTTGAGAAACTAATTTTGGATTGGCAGTAAACATACCACTAACATCTGTCCAAATTTCTAGAACAGAGGCATCAACTGCCGCAGCAATGATTGCTGCTGTAAAATCAGAACCACCTCTCCCTAATACAGTAGTATCACCATTGTTTGTTGATGCTATAAAGCCTGGTACAACCACAACATCTGCTTTATTATTATTAAAATAAGATGTAATATTTTTATTGGTGGTTTCAAAATTTACCATCGCATTGGTAAAAGAAGTATTAGTATTGATAAGCCCACGAGTATCCTTGCGAATGGCATCAATATTATGTGATTTTAATGCATGAGTGATGATATATGATGACAATAATTCTCCGTAGCTAACAATACTTGCTTCGCTTTTTGCAGATAAGTCATTGATCAAAGAAATACTACCTAATACTAGCTTCAGTTCTTCCAGTTTAGTTACAACATGATTACTTAATTCTTGTTGAGTTTCTTTATTAAATAATTCAGATATTATATTTAAGTGAATAGATTTAATGTCTTCTAAAACAGACATATAAGATGATTTTTTAATCGATGCTAGTTGAGCAGTTTCCAATAATAAATTAGTCACTCTAGAAAAGGCAGAAACTACAATGATCTGTGTCTCATTTTCGACATCTGACTTGATGATATCTATAATTTTAAGGATGTTTTGTGAAGAACCGACCGAAGTTCCTCCGAATTTTAAAACTTGCATTTTAAATAAATTGTAATGATAAATATGTGTGTTTTCTATTAAAAAATAGAGAGTAACTAAAGAATGATATGTATATAATTAACCCCTAAGGGTAATCATAGTTGTGCCAATAATCATAACCATCTCAATAGAAATTGAGCATATAGAAGAAGTGATAGTTATGTTTTTATCTATTTGCATAGTTCAAATGTAATAGTTCTAATTTTAATGACAAGGTATTGATCATCTTTTTATGAAAATAGCTATTTACAGTCTAAAATATTCACAAATATTTAATAATTAGCAGTGTATATCACAATAAATATAATTGTACTTTTGGTTTTGGCTTTTAAAATTTACGCAATGTTAAAACAATTACTTACATATATATTGATTATTGCCTGTTTACAGTTTAGTTATAGTCAAGATGATACCAGTCCTCAAGATTTTCTATCAAAAGAGTTTCATAAAAATAGAAGAGATGCATTACGGAAAACATTACCGGAGAATAGTGTAGCGGTATTTTTTGCAAATCCTGTACGCAATAGAGCGAATGATGTTGAATATATATATCATCAAGATCCGAATTTTTATTATTTAACAGGTTATAAAGAACCGCATGCAGTATTGTTAATCTTTTCTGAAGATCAAGTAAATGAAGACGAAATGATGTATGTTCAAAAAAAGAATCCTCAAGCTGAACAATGGACAGGTAAACGATTAGGTATAGAAGGTGTTAAAGAAAAACTGGGATTAAATACTGTTTATAATGGAGAAGATTTCAAAAGTTTAGCGATAGATTTTAAAAAGTTTGAAAGAGTTTTAATTGTAGATTTTAAGGGTGATTATAGAAACTCTAAACGTAATAATGCAGATATATATGATCTAACTGAACAATTTAAAGAAAAAATTTCTTTTGATAGAAGTTTACTTCCAAATCCTACAAAAGATAGGTTTTATCAATTAATAAAATCAACTGAAATTGAAAATAGTGCCAATGTTGTTGAAAGAATGGAAAGCTATCTTCAGTATTATCCTGAATTAAAAAAAGATAAATTATTGAAAGGTTATCATGATGCAACAACTGATGAGTTACGAAAAGAGTTTAAACAAAAAATAAGTTTACAATTAGAAGCAAAATCTAAAACTAATGTTGATATATATAGTCTGAATGGGTTGATGGGAGGCTTACGTGAAATAAAATTACCCGAAGAAATGAAATTATTAAAAAAAGCTATTGATATTTCTGCTATTGGACAAATTGAAATAATGAAGGCTATGCACATTAATATGTCTGAAACCGAAGTACAAGGTATTCATGAGTTTGTTTATAAAAAATATGGTGCAGAATATGAGGGCTATCCTTCAATAGTAGGTGCCGGTAATAACGGATGTGTATTACACTATATTAAAAACAACAAAACAAAGCTTGGTAATGAATTGGTCTTGATGGATCTTGGTGCTGAGTATCATGGTTATACAGCAGATGTTACACGTACCATTCCTGCGAATGGAAAATTTTCTCCTGAACAAAAAGCTATTTACGATTTAGTATATGAAGCTCAAGAAGCAGGTATTGCTGAAGCTAAAGTTGGTAACTCTTTTAATGCACCAAACGCAGCAACACGAGAGGTTATCAATGAAGGGTTAGTAACGTTGAATATACTTGATTCTATTCAACAACAGCATAATTATTATCCACATGGGTCATCACATTATTTAGGATTAGATGTACATGATGCAGGTTCTTATGGTCCATTTCAAGCCAATACCGTTATTACTGTTGAACCGGGAATTTACATTCCTGAAGGTAGTCCTTGTGATAAAAAATGGTGGGGAATTGCTGTTCGAATTGAAGATGATATTTTAATTACGGATGAAGGCCCCATAAATTTATCTGCAAGAGCACCTAGAAAATCTGAAGATATAGAAAAAATGATGGAACTGCCTAGTGTATTGGATGCGTTTGTATTGCCTAAGTTGGATTAGAAAGTAGTTTGCAGTCGGCAGTTATCAGTCTTCAGTCATCTACAATTTATAATTTGAATAATGAATGGGATTTAAAACATTATTAGCATATCAAAAAGGATTTGATTTGTCCATGAAAATTTTTATACTGTCAAAAAAATTTCCTCAAGAAGAAAAGTATGCTTTAACATCTCAAATAGTTCGTTCAAGTAGAGCCGTTTGTTCTGCAATAGCTGAAGCATATAGAAAACGACAATATGTTAAACATTTTAAAAGTAAACTATCAGATGCTGATAGTGAAAATGCAGAAACTCAACTATGGCTTGATTTTGCAATTGCTTGTAAATATATTACTGAAAAAGAAAATAATGAGTTACAAAATCAAAGTATTGAAATAGGTAAACTCATCAACTATATGATCAACAATCCAACTAAGTTTGGTTTATAGTATTAATTTAAAAACTGCAGACTGAAGACTGTAGACTGATTACTAGAACTCAACCAACTCTTGACCTCTTAATAGGTCTTCAATAGTCTCTCGTTGACGAATCAAGTAATCTTTTCCGTTTTTTACCAATACTTCTGCAGGTCTATAACGCGAATTATAATTAGAGGACATAGAAAAACAATAGGCTCCTGCATTGTTAAAACATAAAACATCACTCTCAGTTATTTCACTAATTCTTCTATTGGCTCCAAAGGTATCGGTTTCACAAATATATCCTACAACAGTATAAAAACGCTCTTTACCTTTCGGATTAGAGATGTTTTCGATATGATGATAAGCATCATAGAACATTGGTCGTATCAAATGATTCATTCCACTATCTACACTAGCAAATACGGTGGAAGTTGTTTGTTTTACAACATTAACGTTTACTAAAAACTTCCCCGCTTCGCTTACCAAAAACTTCCCCGGCTCAAACATTAAAGTTAGATCTTTCCCAACATCTTTGCAGAATTTATTAAAGCGTTTGGATAATTTTTCGCCTAATTCTTCAATATCAGTTTGAATATCTCCTTCTTTGTATGGGACTTTAAACCCACTGCCAAAATCGATATATTCTAAATTCTTAAATGTAGCTGCTGCATTAAATAGAATTTCAGTAGCTCGTAAAAAAGCATCTACATCATAAATATCAGAACCTGTATGCATATGGATTCCTGTAATTAACATCCCTGTATTTTCAACAACACGATGAATATGTGGTAATTGATGGATAGAAATTCCAAATTTAGAATCTATATGACCAACAGAAATTTTACTATGCCCGCCCGCCATAATATGCGGATTCATACGAACACAAACAGGTACTTTCGGATGTTTTTGTCCGAATTGCTCTAAGATTGAAAGGTTATCAATATTGATTTGAACTCCCAATTCCATGGCTTGTTCAATTTCCTCAAGAGACACCCCGTTAGGTGTAAAAATAATGTCTTTAGGATCAAAGCCTGCTTTTAGACCTAATTGAACTTCTTGAACAGAAACAGTATCTAATCCTGAGTCTAATTCCTTAAATAATTTTAAGATATTGATATTAGACAAGGCTTTAACGGCATAGTTGATCTTTAAATTTTTTACACTAGAAAATGCATTCGTCATGCGTTTGTATTGTGATTCTATTTTATCAGCATCATAAACATATAATGGACTTTCATATTTTTTAACTAGTGATAGTAATAGTTCTCTGTTCATTTGGTAAAATTATAAGCGGTAAAAATAGGTAACCAATTTTAATCTTAAAAATTTTTTAGAAAATTATCACAGAATGATGAGATTTGTTATAAAATGTTCATTAATATAATGAACTGACATTGATTACGTTTTGTTACTTCGGGTAATATGACTTTTGGAGTATGGTATCGAGAACTTTCAATTACCAATGCTTCTCGATACTATCCGCCTCTGGCGGATCACTCGAAGTGACAATATAGCTTCCAATGTCAAAACTGACATAGGTTTATTGATATTTTAAAGCAGTCTTCTCAGCTATTTTCACAATAACCTCTACTGCTTTTTGCATGGATTCTACCGGAATGTATTCATAGCGTCCATGAAAATTATGTCCACCTGCAAAAATATTAGGACATGGTAATCCTTTATAAGATAATTGGGAACCATCTGTTCCACCACGAATGGCTTTTATTAGTGGTTTGATACCTAATTCTTTCATGGCCTCTTCGGCAATGTTGACAATATGTATTACAGGCTCAACCTTTTTGCGCATATTATAATATTGATCTTTAATTTCAACAACAATAGTATTGCTTCCAAATTTTTTATTGATACTATCAGCTATTTTTTGGAAATCAGCTTTACGTTGCTCAAAGATATGCATGTCATGATCACGGATAATATACTGTAATTCCGTTTTTTCAACTTCGCCTTCCATGTTATGAAGATGGTAGAACCCTTCATAACCTTCAGTTTCTTGTGGAATTTCATTCTTAGGTAAAGCAGCTATAAATTCATTGGCAATCAGCATTGAATTTATCATTTTTCCTTTGGCATAACCCGGATGAACAATTTTACCATTAACAGTTACCTTAGCACCGGCAGCATTAAAATTCTCATATTCTAATTCACCAATCTGACTACCATCCATCGTATATGCCCATTTAGCACCAAATTTTTCTACGTCAAATAAATGAGCGCCTTTACCAACTTCTTCATCCGGAGTAAAAGCAATTTTAATTTTGCCATGTTTTATTTTAGGATGTTGAATAAGATATTCCATTGCTACTATAATCTCCGTAATTCCTGCTTTATCATCTGCACCTAATAGGGTAGTGCCATCTGTAGTTATCAATGTTTGTCCTATATAAAGCAATAGATCTTCAAAATAATCAGGTGAAAGCACAATGTTTTCAGCTGCATTCAAGACGATATCTTTCCCGTCATAGCTCTTATGAATTTGCGGATTCACATTTGTACCTGTATAATCAGGACTGGTATCTATATGCGATATAAAACCAATGGTTGGTACTTGATGATTCACATTGCTTGGTAAAGTTGCCATTATATAGCAGTTATCATCTAAGGAGATGTCTTGCATACCGATTGCTTTTAAATCTTCAACCAATACTTTAGCTAAATTCCATTGTTTTTCTGTACTTGGGAAATCAGGATTATTTGGGTCAGACTGTGTGTCAATCGTTGCATATTTTATAAATCGATCTATAATATGTTGCATAAAATTATTTTGTTCAAAAGTAGCAAAAAAGAAATTTCATCATTATAAATAATTCCAAAATTTGGAATGGCTCATTAAAATTGGTAGGTGATAGCTTATTTTTTTAGCTTTTAGTTATAAGTACCAAACCTTAAAAAATAATGCGTCTTTGCGAGGGAGTTCCGTCCCGATGGCTATCGGGAGCTATCGGGGCGACTGTGGCAATCTCTTTTAATAATGAGACTGCCTATTTTACTTTACCCTTCGACAAGCTCAGGATAGCAGTAAAATTCGCAGAGACGAATATAAAGCAACTAATAGATTATCAACTAATATTTAATAATTTGGTATATTGAATCCATGTTGAATTAATGATTCCTATATATTGCTTTAGGATAATCAGACATTCTCACACCTTCTTTTTGTAGTTCACGTAAGGCATCATTGGCAATCCATTTCGCAGTTTTACTCTTTTTTAGGAGTATTTTGTTGGCAGTTTTAATAGCACTTTTGTTTAAATCAATATTACGTTTACCAATATTCCGTAAAGCCCAATTCACTGCTTTTTTTACATATATTCTTTCATCATTAGCTTGTTTGATAATTATAGGGAAGAATTGTTCAAAGATTACATTCTCTGCTTTTTTATCAGCCATGCAATAAGCCGCCAAAATTGCAAATCCGGCTCGTTTTTCAAATTCAGGTTTTCGTGATGTCCATTCTAATATCTTTGTCAATGCAAATTCACTTTTAGCAAATATCGCCATACAAAAGGAGTCACAGATCTCCCAATTTTCAAAGGTTTGCACCCATTTTTCCATCAGAGGTTCTGTAATGTCTTTCGGATTAAAAATCTTACTACACAACAATCTAGCTTCATAAATGCCACTATCAAATAATTGTATGGCGAACATATTGTCTTTACCAATCTCTTTTGCTAATACTTTAAGGTCTTTATGATAGATACCGAGTGAATTGTTTGCTATAACTCCAAATTTTTGTTCTTTATAAGTCACCTTTTCAGGGTCAGCTAATTCATGTAATTTGGATATGGTTTCATTATAGGTCATGCAAATTTGAGGTTTTAATCTTTTCTAAACCCATCTTTCTTCTTCCAAATAGATCTCTGCATTGAAAATTAGGTCAATAGTCAACGGGTGCCTTTTCTTTTTATCAGTTCACTTGTCTTTTAAAACTACAAAATAAGAAATTCTGTTTTGTATCAAATGGTGTTGTATGATTTTCCGTTATGCAACGAATTTTCTCAAATCCGTTTTTGAGTTCTGTAATTAGGCTTTCTTCGCTATATTGTTTAACATCAAGTCCACTGCATTTTTTTGGTCCGTTTTCTGAAAATGTTCCAATTGTCAAGTAACCATTTACAGATTTTCTTGCAGTGTTTATATATTTTGAAATTTGATCTGTAGTTGTTAAAAAATGAAAAGTTGCTCTGTCGTGCCAAACGTCATAAGTGGTATCGGGTTCAAATTTGGTGATGTCACTAACCACCCAATTTATTTTTTCTGCTTTATCTCCTAAACGTTTTTTTGCTTTATCAAGTGCTTTGGCAGAAATGTCTAACACAGTTATATTTTCAAACCCTTCGTCAAGTAAATAATCTACAAGTTTGCTTTCGCCACCACCTATGTCAATAATTTTTGCTGCTTTAGCCAAATCAAATGAATTGATAAAATCAAGCGAAGTTCTCGGAACTTCTTGTGTCCAACTTACTTGGTCAGAATTTTTAGTTTCGTAAACGTTTTCCCAATGTTTTTTTCTTTTATTTTCCATTATTTATTGTTCTGTGTATACATATTTCAGGACGGGTCATATATGTTGGTAACGGTTTGAATATGGTTAGTGCTGGTTAAAAATATAATTATTTTTGGTTTAGCACTTAGTGAATTTTTTTAAATTTCACCTTTATTTTTACACTAAATGCAAAATTTGAAAAATTTTGCGGACTTTATAAATGTGCCTGCACATTGTGCAGACATAGACCTTAAGCATTAACTATATTTGTTGTTAGCAAATGTTATTCAAATAAAAATGTATAGACACCTCTCGTTCCGTCAAATAAATATTCTGAATTTAATATTCTCAATTCACTAAAATTAGTTACATCACAACATTCTCCACTAGTCCTTTCAGTTGTTATTAGTAATTCAAATATATCTATTTCAGAAGCTTGAATTATGTAATTTACAGTTCCTGTCGGTATATTAACTGAATTTATTTCAATAATGTCGTTATTATTTTGGTTAATTAAAGCAAATTCAACAGTGCTTTGACTATCTAGATTTATAATCCTAATATCACTTATTTGAAGTGTGCCGTTTGATAACAAATTTTCTCTATTTGTATTGACTAATTCAAATCTAAAAGTGCTATTAGGAGCACATACTACTGAAGAACAATCATTATTTTCACACGATTGTATAAGAATCAAAAAAATTAAATATGTAAATTTCTCTCTCAAATTTTTCATAATGAATGGGTCAATAAATATTTGCTAACGTTTTGTATATGGTGCGTTTGGCATTTCAACGTTCCATTGTTTCAATTTACTAATGCGTTTATAAATTGCTGCCATTTTTATTATTAGTACCATCTGCCAAATGCACTATATTTTTTGTTAGCCACTGTTTACTTCACGAAAAGGTCTAAAATATCGGATAAGTCAGTAGTGTTTCCATTAACCATTCTAAAGTTGTCATAATAACTATCAGCTATTGGGTAAAATCTTTCCGCCTGTTTCGCTTCTGACCAACCTTCTTTTATTGATTGCAATGCTGTAAAATTATCTTTGTGTAAATTTAAAAATAAATCAGTTATATTTTCTTTATCCGATTTAGTGAGACTATTATTTAATAAAACAGGACCTAGAGGGATTTCTTCAGAAATCCATAATAATTTGTTAGAGCTTAAAAGAGTAGAATCTGCTTGAATCTGTTTAAAGTATTCATTGCTTCCAATAGCACAAATATCAGATTTTCCTTCTATCAGTTTACTGAAAGTTGAAGTGTGGTTGCCACCATATTTTACTTCTCTAAATTGATTTTCAGGTGATTTAATGCCTATTGAACTTAAAAGTAATCTGGGAACAAGGTTCCCTGATGTTGAACCTTCAGCTACAAACATTATGGATAGGCTATTAGAATTGTTTCTAAGTACATTCAAATTATTGATGCTGTCGTTATTGGTCAATAAAACGGTTTTGTAATTGTCTATAGCATTTTTTTCGACTTTCAATGTGGCTATTGGCTCCATATTTTTATTATCCAAGGAAAGAAGCAAGTAACCTAAAGTATTTATCAATCCAACATCTACTTCATCAGATTTTATTCCTTCAATAAAGGATGCAACGTCTGGATAACTTTTAATGAGAACTGATCTTTTCAGAACCCCTTCTAATTCTTTTGAGAGTGGTTTTAGATTGTCTATTCTATTGTTTGTAGAATAAGTATAAGTAGCAAGTCTTAAAGGTTGAATATTATTCTTACACCCTGCTTGAAGTAAACTAATTAAAGCTGTTAGTAAAACTAAAATTGTATTCTTATTGATTTTCATAGTCATTTTTTTGTAAAATAGTGGCTAACGTGAGTTTGTGTATTAACCCCACTAATATATTAATAATTTGGTTTGGTGT
>CAYXAZ010000022.1:0-41987 GCA_964463085.1 uncultured Flavobacteriaceae bacterium
TAATAGCGAACAGCATGTGACCGTTAAAAAACAATAAATATAAACACATGAAAACTATTAAAACAATTATTATAGACGATGAAGAAGATGGCCGTGAAGCCTTACGTATGGCAGCTGAATATTGCTCGCAACTTGAAATAGTTGACATTTGTGAGTCGGCAAAAGAAGGCTTAAAGGCTATTACAGAAAAAAAACCGGATTTAGTTTTTTTAGATATACAAATGCCACACATGTCAGGGTTTGAAATGTTGCAGCAAATAAAAACAGTAGATTTTCATGTTATTTTTGTAACAGCTTTTGATCAATATGCTATAAAAGCTATAAAATTTAGTGTTTTAGATTATTTATTAAAGCCTATAGATATTGATGAATTGCAAACAGCAATAAAAAAAGTAGAACTACCATATGATCTTGAGCAAACAGAAAACCAGTTACAAGCCTTGTATAAAAATCTACCAAAGAAAAATGAGGTTTCAAAAAGGTTTGCTGTACCAACCCTTAAAGGGCTTTTATTTGTAAATGCTAATGAAATAATTTATTGCCTAGCAGATGGTAATTATACAACTTTATATTTAACCCATAAACGAGAATTAGTAGTTTCTAAAGCTCTGGGAGATTTTGAAGAATTTTTAGAAAATGAAGGCTTCTATAGAATTCATCATTCATCTTTAATAAATTTAACACATCTTCAAGAATATGTTAAAGGCGAAGGTGGTTATGTAATACTTACCGATGGTTATCATGCAGACGTTTCTAGACGTAAAAAAGAACAGTTTTTGAAACAATTACAACTCTTTTAAGCATACTGATCTTATCAGAATAATTAAACAAGTGCAGACTAAACGGATTTGCACTTATTTTTTTATAACTATATAACTGCCTTGCCACTTATCCATTTATACACTCCACTTATGTATTAAGCCTATAACATTAAGGTGTTTGTAAACTACATTAGTTCTATAATTTTGAAAACTATAAATAAATATGAAAAACAAGATAAAATTTATCAGAATATTAGTAACCATATTTCTATGTTTTACCTTTACAAACAGTACTATAGCACAAAAGAAAAAGAATAAGGTAAAAAAACATGTAAAACAAAACCATAAAAAGCATTTTAGGCCTAAAAAAGCAAAACATATAGCACACCACCGTCATTATCGTCACTTGCCAAAAAGGGGTAAAGTAGTAAGAAGGTTAGCTACAGGTGCAGTGCGTATTGGCTTCAGAGGGGCTCACTTTCACTTTCATAATGGCGTTTGGTATAGACCACATAGAAAACAGTTTATTGTAGCACGAGCACCTTTTGGTATTAGAGTACGTATATTGCCTGTAGGTCATAGAAGAATTGTTATCGGCTCAAGACCTTATTTTTACTATTATGGTACTTACTATGTAAAAGTAGAAAATTCAGAAGAGTATGAAGTCATCGCTGCACCCATTGGTGCAGAAGTAGATGCCCTACCAGATGGTTATAAAGTTGTAAAAGCTAATAATATGAGCTATTATCAATTAGACGATGTGTATTACGAACCAAGAATAAATGAAGAAAGTAAAGGGTATTATGTTGTAGTAAAAAACCCAACTGAATAGAATAGTTTTTCTTTTTCTAGTGGTTAAAAGTACATTATTTGTTTTTTTTACAGATGATGTACTTTGCCTTTTTTAATAAGTATATACTAACGTGAGTTCGATGTAAGAAATGTAGTTAATAATGCAAAATATTGATTATTAGCACTTTGTCTGTTCGAGCGTCCCGAGCACTCGGGAAGAACTATTTAAAAACCTTTCGACTTTAGTTTATCTTGAGCGAAGACGAAAGGCTCAAGGAGACATTAAAATTTTAATTTCATATTTAAAATATTGATTATTAGTTGTTTAAAAAAATAGTTATATAGAACTCACGTTATGCTAATTTAAAAAGTTAAAAAAGCAATAGCACAAATAAATATTAGTATAAAATATGAACTGAATTTAATGTTTAATAAACAAATACTCCATATAAGTAGACCTAATCAGCAGGTGAATAAATCTAGAGCCTATTTCATTTATATAAATAATAAAAAAGTTGGTAGCATTTCTAATGGTGAAACTAAAGAGTTTCAAATAAATACTGCCAATTGTAGTATTTATGCAAAAATAGATTGGTGTAAAACAGAACCTTTAACTATTAAATTTGATGATAAATCTATTCAAAGTATAGTAATAGGTTGCAATGTGAAAAGAAGAAGTGAGAATTTAATGACAGCTATAAGCACTCTTGCATATGGTTTATATGGTGTGTATTGGGTGTTTTTTAAACCATCAAAATATCTGTATATCAAAGAAAAAAAATAATGGAGCAATTGTCAAATAGCATACATTGCTTAAAAACCAAGGCTATTGAAGAAATTTCTTTGATTACATTAAAAAAAGGTGAAAAGATTATAGTCTCCTTTTCAGAAATCCCACCTATAGCTGGATTCCCATTTAAAATAAATCTAATACAAGACCAGCTAGGCAATATACAATCACATTTTAAACAATGGGATACTCAATATGATATGAATAGGTGGAAAAATGGTATTTATAACCTTGATCGATTAAGAATAATAACTGATAGTCATTACTTTTCTGAACCTGAAAAGGGAGAGCTAGTAAGAATTTTAACAAGTATCAAGTCAAAAAAACTTCCTAAAAACCTACAAAATTACAATGCTATTCCTTTAGATGCTTCTAATTGGCAATTAAAAATTACTACAAATAAGATTGATGTTAACTATAAATGGAAAGTAGCAATAGATGATGTTGCTATTTTTATACCTCTAATAGCTCTGTTGGTTAAACTAAGTATGATGAACAGCAAAAGAGCAATCTAAATAATTGAAAAATCTTTTAACCTGAGTTCGACCTAATATTTGTTTACAGTTTGAATGAATTTTTATTCAATTCGTAGGTATCTTTTTGGAGGACTAACGGGTTAGTTTGAAAAAATATGGCAAGAATTGGAAAAAATTCATCAAATCCTTTAGAAATTCAAAGAAAAGGCAATCTTTTTGGGTAAAATTATTAAAATATCTAGATATTCCTTTTAATTTTACACTTCAAATCTCACCTCTTCTTAGGATTCTGTAAATTAAATCTTAGGTCGAACTCAGGTTATTAATTTATCTTTTTCTTTACTGCTAAGTCAGGGATTGATTTTTTCGAAAAGAAAAGGTGTAGTTTTAACCCCAAACAGGAATAAACAAATAAACGATTAAACAAATAACAATATTCAATGAGTTTATTCAAAAAACTATTTTCAAAAGAAAAAAAAGAAACTTTAGATAAGGGTTTAGAGAAAAGTCAAACCACTTTTTTCACAAAACTCTCTAAAGCGGTTGCCGGTAAGTCTAAAGTAGACGACGATGTTTTAGATAACTTAGAAGAAGTATTGGTCTCATCAGATGTTGGTGTAGATACAACACTGAAAATTATTACCCGAATTGAAGCGAGAGTAGCTAAAGATAAATATTTAGGGGTAGATGAGTTAAATAAGTTATTGCGTGAAGAAATTGCAGGTCTATTATCTGAAACGAATCCCGAAACTTTGGGCAGTAATGAAACTGATTTTACCATTCCGAAAGATAAAAAACCATATGTTATTATGGTCGTGGGCGTCAATGGTGTTGGTAAAACAACAACTATAGGTAAATTAGCCGCACAATTTAAGAAACAAGGCTTAAAAGTGATATTAGGAGCGGCTGATACTTTTAGAGCTGCAGCTATTGACCAGTTGCAAGTATGGGCAGATAGAGTAGATGTGCCTATAGTAAAACAAAAAATGGGTAGTGATCCAGCTTCTGTTGCTTTTGATACTGTACAATCTGCAGTAAATCAATCTGCTGATGTTGTTATTATTGATACTGCTGGGCGTTTGCATAATAAAGTAAACTTGATGAACGAGTTAACTAAAATAAAAAGAGTTATGCAAAAAGTTGCTGAAGATACGCCACATGAAGTGTTATTGGTGTTAGATGGATCTACCGGACAAAATGCCTTTGAGCAAGCCAAACAATTCACAAAAGCTACAGAAGTTACTTCTTTAGCAGTTACTAAGTTAGATGGTACTGCCAAAGGTGGTGTTGTGATTGGTATTTCTGACCAATTTCAAATTCCGGTTAAATATATAGGTGTTGGTGAAGGTATAGATGATCTACAGGTTTTTAATAAAATTGAGTTTGTAGATTCTTTTTTTAAATAGAAGTACCTATATATAATTTTCAGCTTTATTCATTCAACAAAAATAAGCTAACAAAATAAAAGAGGTACTCAAACCAGAGACCTCTTTTATAGTATTCCTTCAATAATTTTCGCTAATCAACAATTGACCAAAAAAGGAAAACGAAAATATGAAGGAAAGGGAAAATATTATTTAACTAATATATTTTTATTTACAAATTATAATTTTTTCTTAGTTGAGGTAAACAAACTACTCTTTTCAGGTTGCTTAATGATACGAATTGATTTTACAATAGATTTATATAGCGGATTGATCATTTGGTACTGTTGGTCTAAATCGCTACCTGTTGTACTATTTACTATACATTTAATTTCTAAAACATTATTCCCTGATAAAGAAAGTTGTTCGGTAATGTGCCTCTTTTGAATAGAGTTGGGTTTAGAACTTAATAGATCATATTGATTTATTTTAGCGAGATTGTCGTTTTGAACAGGTACTATTTTATGATTTCTAAATGAAATTTTTTGAAATTCCTTTTTAGCGGAGATAATATCATTATTCATAAATGATACTACTTTAGGTGATTTTTTAGTACTTAAAGTAATTGTAACATTGCCGGTACCATACTCACTTCTGAATTTTTTCAGCACATTTGGCGAATCTCCATCTAATTCTTTCCAGCTTATAGGTACTTTTATGCTTAAATCAATTTTCGTTGAATTCGTATAACTTTTTACACTATATATATTAACAAAATTATTTAAAAACTCATCAACAGGATTGTTTTTATATTTATAAGCTAATAATGTTTCTAAAACAGGAGATTCAATAGATCCTTGTAATCTATTATTAATATCACTGATTGAACTTTTATTCAATTCATTATTTAGATTTTCTATAAATAATTCATATTTATTACCAAGTAGATCTTTAGTTTTAGTATTAATTGTTTCAATAGCAGTTCCAAAGTTCTTATTAAATGCTAACTCAGCATTTTCAATAGCTGCCTTTTGTTCAGGAAAATTGAGTTTTTGTATATTGAAGGCATATTGTTGACTATGAATAAAACGAGCAGTTTTAACAAGAAATAATTCATTGTTGTTTGTTATTTGAGAATAACAAGTTGAGGATAATAATAATGCTATAAATAATAGTTGGTTGAAATACTTCATAATATTATAATGTTTAGCGACAATTAAATGAATAACGATATTGTAAAATTAATAAAAATATTTCTATTTGCGCGATGGTAAAACCGCATATTTTTTGCGGAAAAACCGTAACAAAAAGTGTAATAAACGCGCTAATTTAGTATACTAAATTAGTCCCCTTAATGTCTTATAAATATTCAATCATTGAAAGTGAAAAGCAGATCATTAAAAATTTAAAAACTAGCTTTAAAGAATTTCCAAATTATTCATGTATTGGCATATCTGACTGCTTTGATAAATCATTAGATCTAATATTGAAACATGCGCCTAACGTAGTGTTTATCAACATTGACACAAAAACCGACAATGGTTGTTTAGAAGCCTTCAAGTTTATAAATGAACTGTATAAATATGTTAAAGAAATGCCTAATTTTATTGCCTTATCGTCTACAACAGAACATGCTTATACTTGTATAAAGAATGATTTTTTTGACTATCTATTAAAACCAATTAAGCCTTTTGAGTTGCGCAAAATAATTGCAAAATTAGACAAAAAACCAATGCAGGTATCTAACACATTACGCTTAAAATCATATAAAGATTATCGGTATATTGAAATAGAAGATATACTCTTTTTAAAAGCAGATAATACCGCAACAGATTTTTTTATGTATGATGGCACCACAATAAGTGCCTATAAAACATTAAAATCTTTTGAAGCTGTTTTGCCTGAAAATTTCACAAGAATACATAATAGTTATATAGTCAATCAAAATTATGTTTCACGTATCCACTTTGGTAAATCTAAATGCTCTCTAAAAAAAAGTAGTTTTGCCATTCCTTTTTCAAAAACCTATAGAGGTAATGTGGTCATTTTAGAAAAAGCATTGTCAAAAAGATCATTATTATCTTTAAATTGAAACATACCTAAGTACTGTTATTTGCAAACCAAACACTTCTATTTAAGCATCAGTCACTAAAACTGTGATTATTTGTTAGTTGGCTCAACAAAACTCAACTACTTTAGCAAAGAAATAAGAGCTCTTTATTTTAAATTCACAGGATTGTTTTACTAGTAAACAAACCAATTCATATATTTATACATATCTCAATTTTAAGAGTTTGTATTCAATAATTTAACCCAATATTAAAACACTCTGTCATGAAAAATTTTAAAAACATTTTTGCCCTATTTATCCTATTAATTGCATCAGTAAGCATGTATTCTTGCGACTCAGATGCCACTTTAGACGACCTTCAATCTGAAAAAATTGAAGATCTCTCTAAGGATACAGGTAATCAAGGTAATGAAATAGAGGATGATGAAGATTAAAATTAAATTCCTTTAAAAAATAAAAAAACCTTAAACTTGTTGTTTAAGGTTTTTTTATTAAATAGTTTTGTGTTTATAGAAACAGCCTAAACCTTTTCTAACTAATTGAAATATTCTAACTTATATATTATCTTATTATATTTATTTGTCAATGCAACTACTATTGATGGTAAAAAAGGAAATACAAATTATAATACTGAAAAGCCTACTGACAGTATATTTGTTTGGGTAGAAGCTTCTAAGAATAAAAGTTTTAACCATCAAGAAAGAAAGACCTATTTAGATAAGGCTTATACCTTGTCGTTAAAAGAACCCAATGATTCTTTACGAAGTGCTTATTTTTTAAAGATAGCCTTTGCTTATTATAGATTAGAGGATGGAGGTCAATTTAAGAAAGTAAATAGAGATGCCTATCAATTAACGGTTCAGCTTAAAGATTCTATGGGTATCGCCAAAACACACCGTTTTTTAGGGAATTTTTATGCTAAAAAAGGGATTAGAGATAGTGCTTATTATAGCTATTTTAAAGCTCATAAAATATATGAACTATTAAAAGAGAATTTTTATTCAGGTAGAATGTATTTAAGCATGGCAATTATGCAGTCAGATATTAAAGATTATACAGGTAGTGAAATATCAACTATAAAGGCTATATCCCTTCTAAAACCCCTTAATAAGTACGAACATTTATATAAATGTTATAATAATTTGGGGATTGTGTTAAACGAACTAGAAGATTATGACAAAGCACTTTTCTATCATAATAAAGCTTTGGAGTATCAAAAAAAAATAAAAGACAAAAACACATTTAAAGAAAATACTTTAAATAATATCGGAGTAGTTTATGAAATGCGAAAAGAATATAAGTTAGCTATAAATTATTATCAACTGGCGTTAAAAGAAAAGGGTTTACAGCGAAATAATACCAAACTATATGCCATGTTATTAGATAATTTAGCCTATAGTAAACTAAAATTAGGAGATACTTTGGAGGTGAAAAAAATATTTTTCACTTCTTTAAAAATACGAGATAGTATCAATGATCTTTCGGGTATCGCTATCAATAAATTACATCTTTCAGAGTATTATGCTTATAGTACAGATACTATCAAAGCCATACAGTTTGCCACAGAAACCAAACAATTAGCAACAGATACAAAAAATAATAGAGACCTATTAGCATCGTTATTGTTACTTGCTAAGTTTGATACAAAGAATAATTATAAGTATACAAATCAATACATTAAACTAAATGATAAGTTACAAAAAGAAGAACGAGCTGTTCGCAATAAATTTGTGCGTATTCGGTTTGAAACTGATGCTATTAAAGATGAAAACCTACGTTTAAGTCAGCAAAAAAAGATACTACTTTTAATTGCCGGGTTAATAGGCTTATTTGGTTTGTTGTTATATATTATTACCATGCAGCGTTCTAAAAATAAACAATTGCAATTTGAACAACAGCAACAAAATACCAACGAAGAAATTTATAATTTAATATTAAGCCAACAATACAAGCTAGACGAAGGTAGAAGAAAGGAAAAGAAACGGATCTCAGAAGAATTGCATGATGGTATTTTAGGAAAACTATTTGGCACAAGATTGCTTTTAGGTTCTTTAAACGAAAAAAATGATGCAGTCACTATATTAAAACGTGAAAAATATATCAATGAATTACAAGAAATTGAAGAAGAAGTAAGAAATGTTTCTCATGAATTAAATAACAAATCATTATTTTCAGATATTGGTTTTATACAGTTGATAGAAAAACTATTAGAGACTCAAAGTGAGATAACAAATTTTAATTATGAGATTAATTATGATCATAATATTGCCTGGAAAGAAATCTATATAAATTTAAAAATGAATTTATATAGAATACTACAAGAAGCGATTCAAAATATTAACAAGTATGCGAAAGCTACAAATGTCAATATTACCTTTAATGTAGACAAAGATTATTTACATCTAATAATAATAGATGATGGTATTGGTTTTAATGCTGATTCTAAAAGGAAAGGTATTGGTTTAAAAAATATACAATCGAGAACACTTAAATTAAAAGGAGAGT
Organism: uncultured Flavobacteriaceae bacterium; assembly: GCA_964463085.1. Taxonomy (GTDB): domain Bacteria; phylum Bacteroidota; class Bacteroidia; order Flavobacteriales; family Flavobacteriaceae; genus Aureibaculum. The sequence continues at coordinate 8,760 of CAYXAZ010000022.1, forward strand.
TTACTTTAAGAACTCAGCCCGATAATGGTACTTCTATTCTTATTAAAGTGCCTTTTAAACAAATATAATTTTTCAATTTTAATTCATATAAAATAAATTGTTTAAATTTGTTTAGTCGCAACCCCGAACTTTCTACTTTTACTTGCTTCTAGTATAATCTATGAAAAAGAGATTCAAAATATTAATAATTGATGATCATCCTATGATAGTTGAAGCCTATAAGAATATCTTAACTTCAACGGATATAAGGGATACATACAGGATTACTATTGAGACTGCAGATACTTGCGACTCAGCAATTAAGAAAATAAAAGAAGCTTCTGAAAAAGAGCATTATGATATTCTATTTTTAGATGTGCAATTACCACCTTCATCTGAAGGAAAAATTATTTCCGGTGAAGGCTTAGCCATATTTGCTAAAGAATTACTTCCAAATGCTAAAATAGTGATCCTTACTATGTTTAATGAAAATTTCAGGATTCAGAATATTCTAAATACTGTTAATCCTGACGGATTATTAATTAAAAATGATATAACCTCTAAAGACTTTATATTTGCCTTTAATGCCATTGTGAACAATCCACCATATTATAGTACTACTGTTGCAAAATATTTTAGAGATCAAACTATTAATCAAGAAGAATATTTATTAGATGAGATTAATAGAAAAATTATATTTTATCTTTCTAAAGGGGTAAAGACAAAAAATTTGATAAATCACATTAATTTATCAATGAGTGCAATTGAAAAAAGGAAAACACAAATTAAAACCTTGTTCAAGTTAGACAAAGCAAATGATGAAGCGCTAATAAATGAAGCTAAAAAAAGAGGCTTTATTTAACAAACACACTTCTATTATAATTTATATTTTCAACATTATTCCTTCGTAAAAGTGTAATTTTACAGCCTTATTTATTAAAAATAAATGATCCAAATAAGTAAGAGTTAATAAAGCGAGTTTAGCAAGCATGAAACTGTGTGTCTAACTACTCAATACTAATTACTAGCTACTAAACAATGCGTACAAAATCATCAAAACAGAATAAGATCAATGTTGTTACCTTAGGTTGTTCTAAAAATATATATGACTCTGAAGTATTGATGGGGCAACTCAAAGCAAGTGGTAAAGAAGTAGTTCATGAAGATGTAAATGATGAAGGTAATATTGTAGTAATTAATACTTGCGGATTTATTGGTAAAGCCAAAGAAGAATCTATAAATACCATTTTACATTATGCACACAAGAAGGAAAGAGGAGAAATAGATAAGGTGTTTGTAACAGGTTGTTTGAGTGAACGCTATAAACCGGATCTAGAAAAAGAAATTTCTGATGTTGATGCTTATTTTGGGACACATGATCTGCCAAATCTATTAAAAGTATTAGAGGCTGATTATAAGCATGAATTGATAGGTGAGCGCTTAACAACAACGCCAAAACACTATGCCTATTTAAAAATTGCAGAAGGATGTGACAGACCTTGCTCATTCTGTGCTATTCCGTTAATGCGGGGCAAACATATTTCAACACCTATAGAAGAAATAATTGAAGAAGCAACAAAATTGGCTAAAAAAGGTATCAAAGAATTAATATTGATTGCTCAAGATCTTACCTATTACGGATTGGATATTTATAAAAAACGTGCTTTAGCAGATCTGTTAAAAGAACTGGTCAAAATTGATGGTATTGAGTGGGTTCGATTGCATTATGCTTTCCCGACAGGTTTTCCATTAGATGTGTTAGATATAATGAAAAATGAACCGAAAGTTTGTAATTATTTAGACATTCCGTTGCAACATATTAATACCGAAATGCTAAAATCAATGCGTCGTGGGACCACACACGAAAAAACAAATAAATTGATTACTCAGTTTAGAGAAGCTGTTCCTAATATGGCAATCAGAACAACATTGATAGTCGGCTATCCGGGCGAAACTGATGAGATTTTTGAAGAATTGAAAGAATGGGTTAAAACAACTCGTTTTGATAGATTGGGTGCTTTTGCCTATTCACATGAAGAAAATACACATGCATATAATTTAATTGATGACATACCAGAAGATGTAAAAGAACAACGTGTTGCCGAAATTATGGAAATTCAGAGTCAGATCTCTTTTGAAATGAACCAGGAGAAAATTGGAAAAACGTTCAAATGTATTTTTGACAGAAAAGAAGGAAATTACTTTTTTGGTCGTACAGAATTTGATTCACCCGATGTAGATAATGATGTGATTGTAGATGCAACAAAGCATTATGTGCAAATTGGACAGTTTGTAAATGTTAAGATTACTTCGGCAGGCGATTTTGACTTAAACGGTATTCCAGTTTAATAATATATTCCCTTCCCTTTGGCAAGGGTTAGGGATGGGAGTTTAGTTAAATTAATGTTAGTAATCGATTTCGATTTCGACTGATGCTTAAAATTTAGTATTTTTATCAAATAATAGATACTATGTCAAATCAAATGGTTGAAGAAGACTGTAAAATTAATTGCTCAACAATTCCTTATAAAAAAACAGGATATTTTTCTAAAATCATCTGTGATTATCTAGATAAAAACGAAAAGATTGCTCCGTTTTATAACAATTTTCCTGAGCTAAAAGGTTTTGAAAAACAGATAGACGCGAAGCGTCATTCTGAACTTGTTTCAGAATCTCATAGAAAAGTTCTTGTCGAAACATTACGACATCAATATAAAAACATAAACACTTCAAAAAAGACAAAACAAAACATTCAGTCTCTTTTAAAGGAAAATACCTTTACAGTAACTACAGGTCACCAACTAAACTTATTTACGGGTCCTTTGTATTTTTTGTATAAAATAGTTTCAACTATCAATTTAGCGAAATGGTTAAAATCGGAATTTCCGAATGATAATTTTGTACCTGTGTATTGGATGGCTACTGAAGACCATGATTTTGAAGAGATCAATTATTTTAATTTTAAAGGAAAGAAAATTTCTTGGAATAAAGAAAGTGGAGGAGGGGTTGGACGATTTTCAACTGAAGGATTAAAACAAGTCTTTGAAACCTTTTCAAAGCAATTGGGTAATACGGTTAGTGCAAATTACCTAAAAGAATTATTTCAAAAAGCATATTTAGAACACAACAATTTAACAGATGCGACAAGATATTTAGCCAATGAATTATTTAGAAAATATGGTTTGGTAATTATAGATGGTGATGATAGAAAGTTAAAACAACAGTTTGCACCGTTTATAAAAGATGAATTGTTAAATCAAACTTCTTTTAAAGCCGTTTCAAAAACGATTGAAGCTTTAGAAAAAGATTATAAAGTTCAGGTGAATCCACGAGAGATAAATTTATTTTACTTAACCAATGAATTGCGAGAACGTATTGTTTTAGAAAACGGTATTTATAAAGTAAATAATACGAATATCACTTGGAATCAGTCTGAAATACTAAACGAACTTGATGCATTCCCTGAAAGATTTAGTCCAAATGTGATAATGCGCCCATTATATCAAGAAGTAATTTTACCAAACTTATGTTATATAGGCGGTGGTGGTGAATTAGCCTATTGGTTTGAATTAAAAGATTATTTTGAAACTGTAAAAGCGCCTTTCCCTATTTTATTGTTGCGTAATTCAGCAGTAATAGTTTCGGAGAAACAAACTCAGAAATTAGAAAAACTAAACATTTCTCTAAAAGAAATCTTTTTAAAACAACAAAATTTAATCAATAAAAAAATTAAAGAAATTTCTAAAATTAAAATTGATTTTTCACAACAACGCACTTTTTTAGAAAAACAATTTACTGATTTAGAAGAATTAGCTAAGCAAACCGACAAATCATTTCTAGGTGCTGTAAAAGCACAACAGAAAAAACAACTTAACGGATTAAATAACCTTGAAAAAAGGTTGTTAAAAGCAGAAAAACGGAAACATCAAGAAATTACCGAACGTATCAGGTTAGTACAAGATCAACTATTCCCAAATCAAAGTTTAGAAGAACGCCAACATAATTTTTCTGAAGTCTATTTGGAATATGGTGATAAGTTGATTTCTAAACTCAAAGAAAATCTAGAACCTTTAAAGGGTGAGTTTACCGTGCTAACTTTTTAAGATAAGTAAATTAAATAAAAAGGACAATCCATAATAGTAGATTATCCTTTCTATCATTAATTCAACTATTAATTACAGTTAGCAGCTACATCTTGCACGTTACTCTTTGTTTTTACAATTTTGTCTAAAACCGTGGTTCCTCTTAAAGTAATTACAATTGACGAGGGTTCAACAGCCGAAATAACACCATTAAAACCACTAAAGTGAAATTGAGAACGAATTTCATCGCCAGATAGCACCATTCCGGTTTGAGAATCTGTACCACTAATACGTAAGCGTTGTACAAAATTCACCCTAGTGTTTGCATAAAATTGGTATACATCATATACCAATGATGCACTCCCAGAAGGTACTGTAACAGTACGTTCAGCAAATATCGTTTCGTCAACAGTACTTTCATATTCTTCAAAATTACTACTGCTAGAAGTAACATCTCTGCTATATTCATAACCAGCCGTAATAGAGGCATTATAAGATGCGCCAGTACCAAAGAACTTGGCATCAAACTCTACACCTACAGTTGCTGAAACACTTACAGTATTTGATGTAGTGATAGATAAGGACTCTTCCCAACCTATTACTCTCGATCTGGTTTCTGTTATGGACGTACCTACGGTTTGGCTTAAACTCCCTTGTCCGCAATTGGTTAATGTGCTATTAAATTCAAAACCTGTTTGTGCTTGACCTAAGATAGGATCAAGAAAGGTAGTGCCCACGTTTTGGGCTTGCCAATCTATAGTTGTTGAGACCAAACGCCAATTAATAGGATTAGCAGTTATATTACCTGTTGGAGTGTTAATTACATTTTGAGTTGTTAACCCAACACCAGAAGCTACTTTAACAGCCACACCATTTACATTTTGAAGTTGGTAGATTCCAGTACTTAATTTAGCTAATTTCCATTTAAAAAAATTATAATTCGGGCTTGATTGTACTACAGAAAAACTGGTTAGTGAAGAGGCAATAGGTCCAGAGTTTAAAGTTTTTACAAAAAGAAACATTCCACTATAATTCTGCATAAATTGAGATATATACTGAAGAAATCTACCATTTTTTAAACGGATAGCAAAAGTATTATCCTCTCCAGGAATTGGGACAAAGGTAAAATTTGATAAAGGTTCATCACCAGAAAATGTGACATTAGATGTTGTAGTCATAACATTTCCCCAACCTGATCCAGTATTATGTTTCATAGCAGACGAAACGGGCTCACCATTAGTATTAAGTGCTTGAAAATAATAAGATGTATTTTCGCTTAAGTTAATTGTTGCATTTTCTGCAGTTTCGGTAAGATTATTGGCATTGATAGTTTTAGCCGTAGGATTAGCTTGAAATGTTACAGAAGATTGTGGGTCACTTAAAATGGTAGTACCAGTTGCATCTTTTATTTCTGAAGATACAAGCACACCATCTGTTAACTCTTTGATAGCAGCCTCAGAAAGTCCAGCTTTCGAAATTTTAATTTGACCCATAAATGAAATAGGGTCAATAGCAACAGTTTGTGAGTAATTGCCCTGAGAGGCATTAATCATAACAACTGCTTCAGTTGGGATATACCCTTTTTTCGCAATTTCACGAACATCTATTACCATTCCTACATCGCCGGAATAGGTTTCAAAAGAGTCAGCAGAAATGCCACTACTTTCAACAATTTCTCCAGTACCAAGGCCTCCATTATCAGGATCAGGTAATGGGTCGTCTTTAGAACATGATCCATTAGATAAGATTAATAAGGGAATCAGTACAAAAGATTTTAAAGTTCTACTTACCTTAATCTTTTTAAGGTATTTTCCGAAAAGAAGGGAAAAGCTGTAATTTTTCATTAAAAAGCTCATAATCTATTATTTTTGTGGTTATACATCTATTATTCGTTTTGTGTGTGGCTCACCCGCTAAAAGTCTGCAGCCCTAGGCGAGCAAGACACCACAAAAACGGTTGCGTCAACTTAATGACAAAACAAACATACATTGGTGATGTCGAGGATAAAAAAAAACGAGGGGTACAAAAGGGGTACGCATTCAAAACACCTTTAAAGACAGGTGTTATGAGTGTGATAAGATTATATAGAAATGACCAAAGCCTCTAAAGATTCTGTAGAATTGATTCCTAATTTTTTACGAATCCGCTGTCTGGCTTTTTTAATACCATCATGAGAAATATTTAGAATATTAGCAATTTCTTTAGAAGTTAAATTCATTTTTAAGAGTGCCATAAAACGTAAGTCATTAGCTGTAATGCTTGGATATTTTTGCTGTGCCGTTGTATTAAAACCTTTATGAACCTCTTCAAAATAACGGCTGAAATTCTCCCAATTATTATCGTCTTGTAAGTCAAAATTTATGGTTTGTATGAGCATCTGATACCCTGGATCTGCATTGGCATCGGCTTTTAATGCTTTGGCTTTTTGTTTGAGATCATTCAAAACTTCATTCTTTTTGGCTAAATGCAAGGCATGTGTGGTTAATTCTTTGGTTTTGAATTCTAATTCAGATTGTGCTTTTTCTTTAGCTATTTCGTTATGTTTGTTTCTTTGAAATAACGCATAAACACCAATTAGAGCCAAAAGTAACCCCAGACCTAATAGCAGACGTTGAAGATTATTGACTTTACCTTTAACATTTAATAAATCTATTTCATTCTTTTGAATTATAATCTGTTGCTCTTTTTTTTCGGTTTGATATTTTAATTCAAGCTCGTTTATTTTATCTACAGTTTCTTGATTTTTTGTCTCATCAATTATTTCCCAATAAAGTATGTTGTATTCGTAAGCTTTTTTGTAATTTTCAATCTTTGCGTAAGTTTCGGATAATTTATAATAAGACGTTGAGATTGCAGAAGGATTCTCGGTTTTTAAAGCTATTTTTTTTGAACGCTCTAAATATGAGATGGCTTTATTGTATTCTCCAAATTCCTTGTATATCTCGCCTAAGTAAGCTAAAGTTACAGATGTTTGTGTTTTATCTTTTAAATCAGGCCCAATTTGTTCGGCTTTAGTGAAGTAATATTTTGCTTCATTTAAGCTATCGGTCGTTTTATAAACAATTCCTATATTGTTATAAACTCTGGCAAGTCTGTTAGCATATTTTTTATCAGACTCATAATAAGCAATGTTTTTTTTTAAATAGATTAAGGCATTTGGGTAGTCTTCTATTTTTCTATAATTAATAGCATAGTTATTCCAAACGGTCGCCAAAAGACTTTTGTTTTTTGTGTCTATAGCTATTTTCTCTACTAAACCGTTATAATGATTAGATTGTTCTACATTAGACATTTTACCATGTAGTTTAACAAGTCCAAAATAAATACTTATCTTTTCTTTAGGAGTAAACCCTAATGCCTCAGACAATCTGAGGGCAGTCAATAAACTCTCGATTCCTAGCTCGTATTTGCCAAGCCTTATCTGTATTTTACTAATATTTACGTAAGCTCTTTTAAGATTTAATGTATCGTTTAGTTCTTTGCGAATTTCAATTAATCTTTCTAAGGCTTCTTCGGCATTTTTTGCTTCTCTAGTTACAGTGTAATAAAAACCAAGACCATTATACATTTTTTCTTCCAGATAAATATCTTGAGATTTATTTGCAATAGCTATAACAGAATCTAAAAAAACTTTAGAAGCCTTAGGGTCATCTTTTAATTTGTCTATAAATAAACCATAATAATGTATAACTTTCAACGAATCGCTTAAAGTTGAAATATCTTGGTTTTCAGATGCATCATTGTTTTGAGCTGAAGAGAATTTCCCAGTTAAAAGGAATAACGTGCAGAGGATTATAATTTTTTTCATAATTAGTTATATCTAACAACACAAAGATACTAATTTCAGAACGTGAATATTTGGGGGGGTAGACAAAAGGGGTACAATTAAAAAAAGCAAGCCTGAGAATTTGCTTTTTCGCTCTTATTAATTAAGTAAAGGAGGCAATTATTAAGCATCTTTTTATAAAAGCTTACTCAATTTTAAAGCCCTAATGTAAGCTTCTAACCTAAATTGTACGTCATACTTTGTTAAATCTTCGGGATGAATCCAGTATAATTCATCAAACTCATCATCTTGCGGTATTAATTGCATCGAAGTATTGTATTGAATCTTTACTACTGTAAGTTCTTGTACTCTAAAGATATAATAAGGATCATCAGGCGGATAGTAATAAATTACTTTTTCATTAGCTATATAAATAATATCTGAATCAGTAATTGTAATACCTAATTCTTCATTAAGCTCTCTTTTGATACCTGTTATAATATCTTCTCCGGGGTCTAATCCGCCTTGAGGGAATTTATAGCCACCATCTCTTGGTGAAGAACCAATTAATATTTTACCATCATTATTTATTAGCACAGCCATTACAGCTTTTCTAATAGGCTTCATCGTTAACTGTTTAAAATAATAATGCTAAGATACTAACTATTCAGGTAGAGTAATACCTACATTTTTATTATAATAAACTTGTGGTTTTTTAATATACTCATCAGTTAACTTCACCACATCGTCAATTAATTGGTGAATTGTAAAAGTAAGTTTTTCTTTAATTGATAGCACATCATTCTCTTCTAAATAGGTATTAAAAAGAAATGGATGATAACAATTTAGATTTGAAAAGTATTGATCGTAAGTTAAAATGTCATTGTTGAGTACAATTTCATTATTGATCTTTGTATATACTTTTAATTTTGCTTCGTCAATTTTTGTTAGGGGTAATATATCACAAAAAATATTGACTTTTTGAGTAAAGGTTAAATCGCCATTAATGCCTAATGCATCTATGGTCTTGATATCTTTTACGCCTAAGCGATTCGCAAAATACTTTGAAATAGCGAAGTCTATAATCTTCGTATTTTCATCAATCTTTTTTCTTAAATCGGTTAACATTTCATAGCAATTTAATGAGTAAAATACTCATGTTAATAATTTAATTGTATCTAATTAAAATTAACCATCGTTAATCAATTAGATAATGAACTCATCTTGGGTTCTACTATTAGCTACAAAATCACTCCCGAAGCCTAGGGATTGTCCTCTAATTTTGTACTTTCCGCCGTCCGCCAAAGGCGGATGCTGTTCAAAAAACACTTCATTAGAGAACAAAAGCATTCCCGAATCCTCGGGGTTCGCTTGAACACCATAACCCAAGATGAGTTCAATGTATAAGTTTGGAATTAGCAATTTTTATTGTTGAAATAATTCAACAGCCCAAATATAATTAATTTTTATGGATAAATCTTTAAAAATTAATGATTTACAAGTTTTTTCCAATGAATGGTACGTTTTTTCTATTCATCCACAAAATCACTAGTGATAAGATAAAAACTACCACAGCCATATAAAATACCATACCTCCGTCGCCATTTATTTCTATACCTAAATCTGTTAAATGCATAAATAGTGCCCCAGATATAATACCTAAAGTTAATAAAGCGCCTAACCAAACAGTTTTTGGTATTAAAATTAATATGGTAGCTATCAATTCAAAGACCCCAATTACAATTCTACCATAAGATTCTAAACCTACCTTAGTGAAAATATATACACTGTCAGGGTGAGCCGTGAATTTATAACGAAGTGTTTGAACTAAAATAATAGCAATAATGATTCTTAAAATTAGCTGAATTGTTTTGTTCATTTTTAATTATTTTAACCTGTTGTACATTTTGAGTTAAAATAGTTTCCGAAATGTCAAGTTCGAGTGATTTTTTGATAATCCCGAAGCCTCGGGATTACTCATTTTAATCGTAAAATTCACTCAAATTGACAGAATTTGTCAAAATACACAACGGGTTATTTTAGGTTTTAGACGCAGTAAATACTTAATAATTTCTAATTTTTAATTCCTGGTTGTAAAATCTTAAAATTTTCTTTCTCTTTGGCTTTTTTAACCAATTGTTTTACATCAGCTAATAATTTTTTAGCGTCATAAATAATACCATCTTTAATAGTGTATTTTACACCACCTACCCTTACAACTTCATTTTTATCTGTTAATTTAATAGCTCCGGTTCCATATAAAACTTTTAAATTTTCTAAAGGGTTTTCTTCAACAATTACAAAATCGGCATATTTTCCTATTTGTACTGAACCAATGTTGGCATCCATTTTTAAAGCTTCAGCACCATTCAATGTCGCGGATTTGATAACTTCTAATGGGTGAAATCCGGCTTCTCTCAATAATTCTAATTCTCGTATATACGCAAATCCATATAATTGGAATATAAAACCTGAATCTGACCCGGCAGTAACTCTGCCACCTCTATTTTTATATTCATTGACAAAGGTCATCCATAATTGATAATTCTTTTTCCAAGCAATTTCTTGTTCTGTTCCCCAGTAATGCCAATACGAACCATGAGAAATTTTACTCGGCTGATAAAACTTCCATAACGATGGTAAGGTGTATTCTTCATGCCATTCAGCTCTTCTGGCTCTTTGTAGATCTCTACTAGCTTCATAGATATTAAATGTAGGATCAATTGTAAAGTCTAATTCCAGTAATTCATTCATTACATTATTCCAATGCTCTGAATAGGGTTTAGCAGCTTGTTGCCATAGTTTACCGGCTTCTTCAAAACGGTGTTGTTCATTGTTATAATTATAATTTAAAGGATAGTGTTGTATCGTTTTATCTTCAAAAAGAGCTTCCGGTAGTCCATACCAATGTTCCATTGTGGTCAATCCGGCTCTAGCCGAATGCAATACATTCCATCTGGCAACACTCATTTGTGCATGGTGGCAAGCTGATCCTAATCCCAATTTTTTATTTTCATCTAATGCAGCTTTCATAATTTCAGGTTCTGCACCAAAGAATTTAATACCATCAGCACCTTTTTTCGCATTCGCACGCACCCATTGTCTTGCCATTTCAGGCGTATTTATTGGAGCGTCATTTAAAGGATTGAATGTACTACTAACTTGTCCGAACCCTGTATAAGAGACTATTCTTGGAGCTATAATTTTATTTTCTGCACTTAATTTTTTTAAGTTTAATGTATAATCAATACCTCTCCCACTAGGTTCTCTAACGGTTGTAATACCATGAGCCATCCAAAGTTTAAAAACATATTCTGAATTGGCACCTTGCGCTACACCACCTATATGACCATGCATATCTATAAAACCGGGTAATAGATACATACCATTTACATCTAACTCTTTACCACCTTTTTTTAGTTGAGGTCGTTTTTTTGGATCGATCTCAATACCCGGGTAGCCTACAACTTTAATATCTTTTATGATATTATTCTCTACCACAATATCTACCGGACCAATAGGAGGTGCGCCATTACCATTAATTAAGGTCACTCCTCTGATAATAAGTTGTGTATAAGGTCCATCTCCTAAATTTGAATTGTTCTCTTGAGCAAAAAGAAATGTTGTAGCTAAAAAATTAAATAATAAAAAGAATAAGGTTAGTTTAAAGTACTTCATGATTTTAATTAATTTTAAAATAGAGTTGGGGTTATGTTTATTTTTTTTGATCGACCATAGAGCCTAAATTTTCTCCACCTAATAAATGCATATGTAAGTGAAAAACAGATTACCCGGCATCTTCATTTATATTCATTGAAAGACGATAGCCTGTTTCAGAGATTCCTTTTTCTTTAGCTAATTTTTTGGCTACTAAAAATAATTTACCTAGCAATAATGTATCTTCTTCAGAAACATCATTAATGGTATGGATCTCTTTTTTAGGAACGATCAATAAATGTACCCGAGCTTGTAACCTTAAAGGAACAAAAGCAATAATATCATCATCTTCATAGACAATTGTTGCTGGTAGTTCTCGCTTTATTATTTTAGTAAAAACAGAGCCTTGCTTTATTTTCTCAGCTTTATTATTTTGATAGATCTCACTTTGACACCAACCTGTGGTCAGTATTAGTATAAAAACAATACTGAATAAAAATGTTTTTTGCATAGTCAATAAAATTCATCCACAAATTACAAATATTTTAGTAAAACCATTTTAAGTTTTACGAATTAAGTTTACTTTTGCGAATGCAACAAAAAGTACTTATTTTAGATTTCGGTTCACAATACACTCAATTAATCGCCCGTAGAGTTAGAGAACTTAATATTTTTTGCGAAATATTCCCTTATAATAACCATCCACCATTTGAAGAATTCAAGGCAGTAATTCTGTCGGGAAGTCCATTTTCAGTGTATGCCGAAGAAGCACCACATCCTGATTTAAAAGAGATCAAAGGAAATATACCTTTATTGGGTGTTTGTTATGGAGCACAGTATTTGGTACATAAGTATGGTGGTAAAGTTGAGCCTTCAAAAACAAGAGAATATGGTAGAGCAAACCTATCTTATATCAATAATGAAAACCATTTATTTGACAGTATAAATAAAGGTTCTCAAGTATGGATGAGCCATGGAGATACCATTGTTAAGCTTCCAGAAAATTTTAAAAAAATAGCAAGTACTGATGCTGTTGAAAATGCAGCATTTAAAATTGAAGAAGAAGATACTTATGCTATCCAATTTCACCCGGAAGTATATCACACTACTGATGGTAAACAACTACTTCAAAATTTTCTTGTAAATATTGCTAAGGTTGAACAAAATTGGACTCCCAGCTCATTTGTAGAAACAAAAGTTTTTGAGTTAAAAGAACAATTAGGAAATGATAGGGTAGTTTTAGGGCTTTCAGGTGGTGTAGACTCAACAGTTGCCGCGGTATTATTGCATAAGGCGATAGGTAAAAATTTATACTGTATATTTGTAAATAACGGATTATTGAGAAAAAATGAGTTCCAAAATGTGTTAGATCAATATCAGCATATGGGGCTTAATGTAAAAGGTGTTGATGCTTCGGCACGTTTTTTGTCTGAGCTAAAAGGAATTGAAGATCCTGAGTTAAAACGCAAGGCAATTGGTAAAGTGTTCATTGAGGTTTTTGATGATGAAGCACATCATATAAGTGATGTAAAGTGGTTAGCTCAAGGCACTATATATCCTGATGTAATTGAGTCAGTTTCTGTTAAAGGTCCTTCAGCAACTATTAAATCGCATCATAATGTAGGCGGTTTACCTGATTTTATGAAACTGAAAATAGTAGAACCTTTGCGGATGTTGTTTAAAGATGAGGTGAGAAGAGTTGGAAGATCATTAAATATTGATGATGAATTACTTGGAAGACATCCTTTTCCCGGACCGGGATTAGGAATTAGAATTTTGGGCGATATTACTGCTGAAAAAGTCAGCATGTTACAAGAAGTAGATTTTATTTTTATAAGCGGATTAAAAAAATGGAATTTATATGACGATGTTTGGCAAGCCGGAGCGATGTTATTACCTGTAAATTCGGTTGGTGTTATGGGTGATGAACGTACTTATGAAAAAGCAGTAGTTTTACGGGCAGTATCATCTACTGACGGAATGACCGCCGATTGGGTAAATTTACCCTATGAGTTTTTACAAGAAACATCAAATAAAATTATAAACGGAGTAAAAGGTGTAAATAGAGTAGTGTATGATATCAGCTCAAAACCACCTGCAACTATTGAATGGGAATAATTTTATCTCGATGAATATCGAGACCTGTATGAAGATTAATCAAGGCGTGATTGACATTAAAATATTGAAAATGAATAAAATAAGATTATCAATACTGTTACTCTTTTTAGTAACAGTTTCAATTTTTTCTCAGGAAAAAAAATACACTACATATCAAGCTATAAAAAATGAAACTGTTTATAGTATTTCTAAGAAATTTATGATAACACCAAATGATCTATTGCAATTAAATCCTGATATAAAAAACGGAATTGCAGAAGATCAATTGATCATTGTACCGAATAAAAATTACAACCCTGAATTAGATACTCAAAAAGGAGATCATGTAAGTGGAGGTTATCTATATCATAAAGTATTGCCAAAAGAAAATTATTTTAGATTAAAGAAACAATTTGGCGTTCCAAAACGAATATTAAGAAAACATAATCTTGCTTTAAGAACCGATGATTTAAAAGTCGGACAAACTATTAAAATTCCGATAAAAAAAGGATATCAAATAACAGCAGTAGCAGTTAAAGCTGATAATACTAATACTAAACCTTATTTAGTCAAACCAAGAGAAACCAAATATAGTATTGCAAGACGTTATGGTATAGGTGTTAAGAGATTAGAAGAACTCAATCCGCATATTAAAGAAGGATTAAAATTAGCCGAGATCATTAAAGTGCCTGACACTAGAGAAATACCAGATATTGATGAAAATTTTGTAACCCATCAAGTTGAAAATAAAGAAACCCTTTATAGCCTAAGTCAACAATTTAAAATATCTCAAGAACAATTAATATCCCTTAATCCCGATTTGGAAGATGGTGTTAAAGAAGGGATGCTTATTAAAATTTCAACTGAATTGTTAGCTGAGAATACAAGTTTATTTGTGCCAAGTATACCATTAAATAAACAATTAAAAATTGCCATGATGCTTCCTTTTACAGGAAGGAAGAATAATCTGAATTTCGAAAAAAATAGAACCTTAAACAGAATAACCGATTTTTATCTAGGCGCTTTGATTGCATTAGATTCTGTTAAAAAACAAGGATTATCGGTAAAGGTAAAAGTATTTGATACAAAGAATAGTACAAGCACATTGTCTAACATAATAAGAGCCAATAGCTTTAATGATACTGATGCTATTATAGGCCCCATGTTTTTAAATAATGTAAAGTTTGTATCTCAAAATTTAAGATTAGATTCTGTGGCAATTATTTCACCCGCATCATCTAAAGATCATGTTGCATTTGCATCAAAGAACATGATAAAAGAAATGCCTTCAGATGAATTATTAACCAGTAAGATTTTAGATTATATTAAGAAGAATTATACAGATCAACGTTTAGTTGTGATTGCCGATGATAAAAAAGAGAGTGAGTCAAAAATTAATAAAATAGTTGCAAAATTAAACTTGCTTGATTCTATTCAGAAAGTAGTGGTTTTAAAACCAGAAAAAGGATATATCAAACCTGAATTGTATAAAAAAAGCATTTTAAAAGACAAAGAAAATTGGATTGTACTAATATCTGATGATGAAATTGTAACAGTTGATGCTGTCAACAATTTGGGAGTATTACCTAAAGAAATAAATGCGACATTATTTGCATTAGATTATGGAAGTAATTATGATAAGGTTATTAATGACCACTTAGCCAGAGTTAATTTTCATTATCCAACGGCTAATTTTGTAGATCATGAAAATGACCAAGTACAAAAATTCATACAAAAATACAAAGCCAAAAATCATGCTGAACCTTCTGAATATGCTTTTAAAGGATTTGATATTACGTACGATGTACTATTACGTTTAGCAACTTATACCGATACTGAAAGTGCTTTTAATGGCGGTATTTCTGAAAGAACTTCTTGTAAATTTCAGTATATAAAAAACCCGACTAAAGGGTTTGAAAATAAAGGTGTGTTTTTGGTAAAGTATGATGGATTGAACCTTTTAAAAGTAGAAGATTAGAAGCATATTAATATGGTGACAATAGGCTATTAGACGTTAGAGTTAATATTTAACCCGTAGCCGAGACATTGAAGTAAGAACTAAAACCGCTATAATTTTAACTCAGTTCTTTTTTTGTTGTACGTTCTTTATTTTTTTTCGGTTTTAATATTCTTCGTAATATCTTTACCCATAAACTCCATTCTGTTTCCTTCTTTTCTGTCAAAAAATGATTTTCTACTTTATCAAAAGCATCTTCCATAAATGCGTTGTGTAACCAGTGAATAGCAATCGACCAAATGAATATTGCTGTTCCTGTTGTATTCATTTCAATGCTGTGCTTAATCTCAGTTTTATTCTTTTCTAATTCGGTAATTTCAAATTTATGAATTCCATTAAATCCTTTTGGTTGAGTAAATTTAAATTGAATATATTCATCTGGAATATACTTTTGAACGGTATACCTAATTGGTCCGTGCCCACCCTTTGAACCTTCTTTCTTTCCATTATTTAATTTCATTGGAGACCATTTATCTGTAGCTAATATTTTATCATTTCCGGTTGCTAATGTTCTAAATAATTCGGAGACTTTTTCTTTCGGTTGATCTATAATCCTCTTATGAATATTAGTCACTTTATTCCATTTTTTTAGTCCGCCAACTAAGAACAAAAATCCAATTACTAAAGCTACTATCGATTGAATAGTTTCGGAAATTGTTGTTGTCTCTTGAATTAAATTGTATGATTGCTCTCCAATTGCACGAAAAAGATAAATTCCGGCAATGGTAAAAATTCCAAATTTCAGATATGGGAGTTTGCGGAATCTTCCATCTGCTGAAAGTCCATAAAATCCGAAAATAAAGAAGATAATTGTAACAATGACAGTTAATAGGTAAGGAAGTGAATAATGAATTTCTGATAGTTGTTTCATTCCTTCATTAACACCCGTTACAGCAAACATTTGTTCAGCCCAAAATAACCCAAGAATATGGGCAATAGCAATAGTTATGTTAATATATCCACCGATTCTGAGCATAATTAAGATTGTGATTTTTTAATTCCGATTAATCCCAAAATCCCAATTGGTAATAACATTATCCATTGTGGTGCAAATGTGTCTTGAACTAAACTGATTATTGCAAACCCTAATCCAAATAGAATATATAAATAACTGATAAAAGAAAGTAATTCTATATTAGGGTTTTCTTTTCGCTTAAAACCAAAATAGAGGAAGATAAAAGATGTTGTGAATAGCGTTATGGTAACCATATGCCAGGCACCCAATAATTCAGTTTTCACTAAATCTTCTAAATTGCTTTTTAGCAAAGGGCTAACATCTGTTATTTGCCCACCTATTGTATGTAAAAGAGATATTAGTAAGCTTATTATCCCTGCAATTTTCCAATATTTGTTTTTCATAATTTAGTATTTTATAAACTGATTAAGTTCTTTTTTTACTTCTGCTACATAGTCTTTATTTTGTTTTTTATATCTAATCATTTCGTGGTAACCAATGAGGTGCTTATATAAAATGGATGCTTTTATTTTTGCTTCTTTATTCGAATAATGCAATCCCTGCAATAAACTCTCAACATATTCAATTCTTTGAGTATCTATTTTGTCAATAATAGTTTGAATTCTTTCTTCTTTTTGGGCATATCTTTTTAGGTAAAAAATAAAATCTAAATAGGGCATTTTCTTGTACGTGATGGCAATTAATGTTTCTATTTTCTGTTTCGCTGAATTTTCATTGTTTGTTGATCTAATGATCTGCTCTGTTTCTATTAGCACCCAAAAATCAACCAACTTTTCGATAAACTCTTTTTTTGTCTTGAAATGCCAATAAAAACTTGATTTGTTTACTTTCAGTTTTTTTGCCATTTTTTCGATTATAATACCTGATATTCCTTGTTCAGAAAAAAGTTTGTATCCTAAATCTATCCAATCTTGTTTTTTTGCAATTATTTTCGGCATAATTAGACGCTATCGTTTAATAATTCAAATATAGAAATAATTTTTATTAAACGATAGTGTTTATTTAATTATTTTTTGTGAAATTTGTTTTACTGATTCGACCGCTAGTTAAAAGCTAAGTCTGATTAAGGTTGTAATGGAACTATGAAGAATACATGAAGCAGACTTTCAGTCTGCAAAAAAAACTATGGATTGTAAGTCCATAGTGGTTTAGTTATTTTGAGGTTGTTTTCCAATTGGTCTAGTGATACACAACTGCCTGGTTTAATATAAAAATTATGATATTACACCAACATGGTAACCGGATTTTCAATATATCCTTTTAAGGTTAATAAAAATTGAGCTCCGGTTGCACCATCAACAGATCTGTGGTCACAAGCCATGGTTAATTTCATCGTATTTCCTGCTACAACTTGCCCGTTTTTAACCACAGGTTTTTGTACAATTGCACCTACTGATAGTATAGCAGAATTTGGTTGATTAATAATCGAAGTAAAATCTGTAATACCAAACATTCCTAAATTAGAAATGGTAAAAGTACTACCTTCCATCTCTTGAGGTGTTAATTTTTTATTTCTGGCTCTACCGGCATAATCTTTTACTTTAGCACCAATTTGTTGTAGGCTTTGTTCATCTGCAAATTGTAGAACAGGCACTACCAGTCCGTCTTCAACAGCTACTGCAACACCAATATGGACATGGTGATTGATACGAATCCTATCATCAAACCATTGAGAATTTACTTGAGGGTGTTCTTTTAAAGTCAATGCTACAGCTTTGACAATCATATCATTGTATGATATTTTTGTATCTGGTACCGAGTTGAATTGTTGTCTAAATGCAATGGTATTATCCATATCAAATTCTACATTCAAATAATAATGGGGTGCTGTAAATTTTGATTCTCCCAGTCTACGAGCAATTACCTTTCGCATCTGTGAATTGGTTATTTCTTCAAAACTTTCTTGCCCGCTTGGTACAAAAGGCATTGCTGGGCTACCCGATGTTAGATTTGGTGTAAAATTTTCTATATCTCTTTTAACAATACGACCATGTTCTCCAGAGCCATTCACTTGAGCTAAATTTATCCCTTTTTCTTTGGCTATTTTTTTTGCTAATGGCGAAGCAAAAATTCTTCCACTGGATGCATTCATAGTAGGTTGACTAACTACAACAGGATTGGGTTCAACAGTTTTAGTCCCGATAGCTATCGGGACTATTGGGATTGGTTGCTCAGTAGCTATATTTTGACTTTCTGTATTGTCATCAAAAGAACCGTTTTTAAAAGATGCTATAAGTGCTGAAATATCAGTTCCTTTTTTACCAATAACAGCTAGTACGCTGTCAACGGGCGCAGATTCACCTTCGTTAATACCTAGATATAAAAGTGTTCCTTCATGGAAAGATTCAAACTCCATGGTAGCTTTGTCGGTTTCTATTTCAGCTAGAATATCTCCTTCTTGAATGTTATCTCCAACTTTTTTAAGCCAAGAAGCAACAGTTCCTTCAGTCATGGTATCACTCAAACGAGGCATCTTAATTATTTCAACTCCTTCGGGTGTTTCAACTACGTTTGTATTATCAGCATTCAAGTTTGACGTAATATCTACTGTATTTTCAACTGAAGTAGTTTTTTTAGTCTCTGCTTTTGCATCTTTTGTAGCTTTAGAAGTATTATTTTTCAAAAGTTTTGAAACATCTTCTCCTTTTTCACCAATAATGGCTAATAAAGAATCTACTTTGGCAGTTTCACCTTCATTAATACCAATATGCAACAATGTGCCTTCGTGAAAAGATTCAAATTCCATAGTAGCCTTGTCAGTTTCTATTTCAGCAAGAATATCTCCTTCTTGAATACTATCACCAACTTTTTTTAGCCAAGTAGCAACTGTACCTTCTTCCATGGTATCACTTAAACGAGGCATATTAATTATTTGAGCCATTCCTTATTATTTTGTCATTCCTGCGTAAGCAGGAATCTTATGAATATTGTTAACCTTTTAGTTTTAAAATTATTGAGATTGCAATACTGAAACAAGTTCAACACAAGCTATGTTCGTACTCACTCCTCGCAATGACAGCTAGATTTTGAATACAATACTGCTAACTGACCACTGCATACTATAATCTGTGTTTTAAAAACGGATAATCCTCTTGTTCATATACCATATCATATAGTTGTTGTTTCTCCGGATAAGGAGATTCATCTGCAAATTTCTCGCATTCGGCAACTCTGGTTTTTACATCATCAGCTATGGCTTTAATTTCACCATCAGTTGCATATTTTTTATCCATAATAATATCTAATACCTGTGTGATCGGATCTATCTTTTTATATTCTGCAACTTCTTCTTTAGTTCTGTACTGTTGTGCATCACTCATAGAATGCCCTCTATATCTATAGGTTTTCATTTCTAAAAAAGTAGGGCCATTTCCTTTTCTTGCATGTTCAATAGCTTCTGAAACAGCTTCTGCAACTTTTATAGGATTCATACCATCAACAGGTCTGCTGGGCATTTCATAACCTAAGCCCAATTTCCATATTTCTAAATGACTGGCAGTACGTTCAACAGAAGTACCCATAGCATAGCCATTATTTTCAACAATAAACACCACTGGTAATTTCCATAGCATTGCCATATTGAATGTTTCGTGTAGTGAACCCTGACGTGCAGCACCATCACCAAAACAGGTCAACGTAACGGCATCATTACCTTTATATTTATCACCAAAAGCGATACCTGCTCCTAAAGGAATCTGACCACCTACAATACCATGTCCGCCATAAAAACGATATTCTTTAGAAAAAATATGCATAGAACCGCCCATTCCTTTTGAGGTTCCGGTAACTTTACCAAAAAGTTCTGCCATGACATATTTAGGATCAACACCCATACCAATAGGTTGAACATGATTACGATATGCTGTGATCATTTTGTCTTTGGTTAGATCCATTGCATGGAGAGAACCGGCAAGTACGGCTTCTTGTCCGTTATATAAATGTAAAAAACCTCTTACTTTTTGCTGGATATAAACAGCGGCTAATTTATCTTCAAATTTTCGCCAAAACAGCATGTCTTTATACCATTGTAAGTAGGTTTCTTTGGTTATTTTTTTCATAAATATATTGTATGTTGTTACAAACGTAATAACAAAAATACTATTTTAGAAATAGCTAGGAAAGAAAGATTGAAATTTATTTTATTTGTTTAATACTTAAGTAGAGTTGCTCAATAACTGAACTCATTTTTTGAATGTCTAAAGTTTCTAATTTGTCTTTAGCTGTATGATAATTCTTATTTCTATAAAAAGCAGTATTAGTAACCATTACGGCATCATAATCGAGATTCCAATAATTTAAATGGTCAGAAAAATCAACTCCGGGAAGTAGAGAAGTACCTTTGAATGATTCAGTTTCAATAAGTTGTTGTTTTTTCATTAGTTTCTCAATCTGCTCACTAAACTCACCGCTTTTTTTATTTTGAACAACAGTAATAAAATTACCTTTGTTTCCATACTTTAAACTCATACCGGGAATAGGATAATCTTGTGAACCGGATTTGTCATTATAATACCCTATCATTTCAAGACATATCATCCCTTTTACAGGGATTTCATTTTCAAATAAATAGTTGGCGTGTATAAAACTACCCATTTCTTCTGATCTGAAAAATGGAGGTTCTTCTAAAGTATACCCAACAAAATCTATTCTGTAATTTAATTTTTCTTTAGATAGTAAACGTGCTAGTTCTAATAAACCTGCTACACCACTGGCATTATCATCTGCACCTTGTTGATTGCCATAAACATCATAATGTGCACCGATAATAATTCGTTCTTTATTGTTAGTGCCTATAGAACCAATCACATTTTTATATTCATTACCATCAACTTCATATCTCTGATAAGTAACAGCATCACAAACCTTTGTCAATTCTGTTTTGATATGATAAGCAATAGTATCAAGTGTAGCAATATTTTGATAGTTCCTGCTTTTTTTAGTTTGGGTAATTGTGGTCAGATCATTTTTAACTCTTGTTGTATCTACATGATTCAGAACTACACTAGCTTTGTTTTGTGAATTGATGCAACTAATTAAAGTTATGAAAAGTATAATTATGATTCTCTTTTTCATGCAATTTTATTTGATATGTTAAATCTATATAAAAATATCTAGAAGAAATATACAAATTTTTAATTTATAAATAATTTCTTCTAGATACTTTATATACAACTTTTCTAATAATTATATATTAGAATATTCTGATAGATTGTACACTTTCTTTTTCTGTGTCTATCATAAACAAAATACCTTTATATCTTAAATCTCTGATTTTAGGAATTGTATTTTTCCCTTTAATATATCTATAATTTCCTTTTTCCAAAACAGGAGCGTCGTTTGGTTTTCCATAATTATATATTACATCTTTATAACTATCTCCAATTTTAATTTTCTTTTTAGTGAAATACTTGTTACTTAATATTTCAATTTGCCTTATGGTGCTGTTTTTTTTATTTAGAATAATTGTAAAATCATTTTTGTTATAATCTGTTTTGGGTAACTTTTTCCCAATTTTAAATTCACCAATTCCTTTTTCTGGAACAATTAATAATGGATCAGTGTTGCAGGATAATAGTATTCCAGAAAGAAGAATGATTAATAGTTTGTATTTCATAGGATTAAATTTAATTACAGTTGTTTTCAGTACTATTACTTGCTGTACCACCATTAATGTCTTTTTGTGTATTTGAACCAAAATTAGTATTCCTAATATCTTGACCTAGCAATGCAGGGGATGTACCTTGACCTAAATTGTAACCATACTCACCACCCCACTCAGCAGTAGAATCGGGAACATTAGAACCAGATAGATTAAAAGCAGTTAAACCAAAATCTGAACAATTAAATTCATTTAAATCATATTCAGTATAATAATCTTCAGGTGATATATCATCCAAATATTGAATTATTGAATTAAATTGATTGGGTGTTAGCTCAACTCTCAGACTTACATCATATTCTTGGCCACTGTCATCATAAAAACCTCCAATTACTGTTGGGTTATTTGGAGAAACATTTTCCTCTTCAGGATAAAAACCTATAAATTGAGTTGTTATATTACCGTTAATTGATTGAGTAATTCCGATGAATGTATGACCAGCATAAGCTCCTACATTAATTTGGTTTGAATTTGCAACAGGTTGATTTACATAAATGGTTATATCATGATAACCATTTTCATTACCCGTAGTTTCAAAGCATTTAATAATATCATTAAGTTCTATAGGAATAGCATCAGGGTCATCTCCTTTTTTCTTGAAATAAGTTGTGTTTTCTGCTGTTGTCAAATCATCCACATTTTCCACAATAATCACTTCCCCTTCCGGGCAAATAATTCTATCATCATCTCCACTTTTAGCATCAACGGGTTCAACATCATATATTTCGGCATTACCAGTTTGAATGGTAACAGATCCTCCACCTCCACCGTAATTATATACAGTATAAGAACCTGTCGAGGTATAATTACCTGAGTTACTAGAGGCATTAGGGTCACTGGAGCTACCTGTACCTCCACTACCACTATTTGTTGATGTGTCACCACCAGAACTGCCACTTGTTAATTCACCACAGTCAGTAAAATCTAATATACCATCATTAGTATGATCATTTTTAGAATAAGATCCACTTTTACTTTTTTCATCACGCTCAGTTAATGCATCCAAAAAGTATTCCAATTCATAATAACGTATCGATTTTTTTTCATCGTTTTCAATTTCAAAAGCAATTACAAATGGTGAAATCTCATTACTTACCCTTTCTGTAATGATAATATTATAAAAAACATTTTTAGGCATATTATTAAAATACAATCTGTAAGAAAAAGATTTATTGCCAACAGAATCAATAGCTCCAAATATATTTACATCGTCAACCCAATAAGCTTTGGGATTATTATCTGAATTTTTAGTAAATACTTTTTGTGAGCTAAGTTGTTCTATTTTAGAAGCGATTTGAGGAATATCTTTGTTATCAAAGCTGTAAACTTTAAAACCGACAGTAGTAGTTTGTCCTTCAAATAGATTTTCCTCTTTTTCACAATTCCATAATAGTATTGATACTCCAAAAAGAAGCACAAAGATTTTTAAATAATTTTTGAGTTGTTGTTTATTCACAAAATTTCTATTTATTTTAAGGTGTTCGTGATTTTTCTTTGAAAAATTCATGACGTGTTTAACGATTTTAGAGTTAGTAAATTTTTTATTTATGGTCTCAAAGTAAAGATTGAGCAAAAACCATAGTAGTTAAAAAAATGTATAATGGAGTAGAGCATTTTAAGAATGTTTATAACTGAACTCCAACCCTCAGTTTAATTAAAACTAAGGCAAATATATAAAAAATATTCATAGCACATTTATGTGTCTATGTTTTTTTAGAAATGTTACCACATTTGAATTTGGAATACAAAAAAGAAGAAATATTTTTATTACAATTTGGTAAAAGTCTTAGAAAACGTTAGAATTGACAGCGGTTTATCGCAAGAAGATCTAACTAATGACTCAAATATTCCTATTAATCAAATTGGTAGAATTGAAAGAACACAGATAAATACTACACTAAAAACAATTTTTAAAATAGCCAAAGCCTTAGATATTGACGTAAAAGAATTTTTTAATGAAGAGATTCTTGATCAAACCTCCATATAATCTTCAATAGGGTTACAAGAGCATACCAAATGCCTGTCACCATAAGCATCATCAACTCTACGTACCGGAGGCCAGAATTTATTTTCTGAAATATAAGGTAGCGGGAATGCTGCTTTTTGCCTTGTATAATTGAATTTCCAATCATCATTTGTTATCATAGCCTGTGTATGTGGTGCATTTTTTAAGACAGAATCTTCACCTTCAACATAATTATCAATTTCATGTTTTATTTCAATGAGTGCGTCACAAAAACGATCTAATTCTCCTTTACTTTCACTTTCGGTAGGTTCGATCATTAAGGTGCCTGCAACAGGAAATGAAAGCGTAGGAGCATGAAAGCCATAATCCATCAATCGCTTGGCAATATCGCTCACTTCAATCCCTTTAGCTTTGAATTCTCTAAAATCAATAATCATTTCATGGGCAGCAAAACCCATTTCGCCTGTGTATAAAATTTTATAATGCTTTTCTAATCGGGTTTTGATATAGTTTGCATTTAAAATGGCATAGATGGTTGCTTGTTTCAGTCCCTCAGCACCTAACATTTTGATGTAACTATAAGAGATCAGATCTACCAAAGCAGAACCCCAAGGAGCAGCAGAAATTGCAAAGATGGCATTCTTACCTCCGGTTTCAATAATTGGATTGGTAGGTAAAAATTGCGCTAAATGCTCAGCAACACAAATAGGACCAACGCCCGGACCACCACCTCCATGCGGGATAGCGAATGTTTTATGTAAGTTTAAATGACACACATCAGCGCCTACGGTAGCAGGATTTGTCAAGCCTACTTGTGCATTCATATTGGCACCATCCATATATACTTGTCCGCCATTGTCATGAATTATTTTTGTAATATCTTTAATAGCACTTTCAAAAACACCATGCGTAGAAGGGTATGTAACCATTAATGCAGCAAGATTGTCTTTGTATAATTCAGCTTTTTCCTTTAGGTCATTAACATCAATATTACCATCATCAGATGTTTTGGTAACGACTACTTTCATTCCTGCCATTACTGCAGAAGCAGGATTGGTACCATGAGCAGATGAAGGAATCAAGCATATATTTCGATGCGATTCTCCATTTGATCTATGATAAGCTCTAATGGTCATTAAACCCGCATATTCACCTTGAGCTCCGGAATTTGGCTGTAGTGAAGTGGCATAAAAACCTGTAATTATATTTAGAGACTCTTCCAAACCTTTTAGCATTTCTTGATACCCCTGAGCTTGCTCAATAGGAACAAAAGGGTGGATATTATTCCAACTACTTGAACTCAACGGTAACATTTCTGAAGCGGCATTTAATTTCATAGTACACGATCCTAAAGAAATCATAGAATCTGTCAAGGAAATGTCTTTACGTTCTAGTCGTTTAATATAACGCATCATTTCAGTTTCTGAATGATATTTTTTAAAGACCTCATGAGTCAAAAAATCAGAAGTTCTTATCAATTCTTCAGGAATACTCACACATAGAGAACAATCATTGATCGTGATAGTATCTTTATGCTCTGATTCTGAAAGTACACTTAAAATGGTATTCAAATCTTTATCAGTAGTCGTTTCATTTATAGAAATGCCAATGGTTGTATCATCAATGGTCAAGAAATTGATCTCATTTCTTTCTGCAACAAACTTTAGTTTTGTAGTGTTAGTTACTTTTACTTGTAAGGTATCAAAATAGGTAGAATTTAACTGTTCTAAGCCTAGTTTTTCTATCGCTTCATTCAATGTGTTTGCCAATGAATGGATTCTTTTTGCTGTATATTTTAATCCGTCAGCACCATGATACACTCCATACATTCCTGCCATAACAGCTAGTAAAACCTGCGCAGTACAAATGTTTGAGGTGGCTCTTTCTCTTTTAATGTGTTGTTCACGGGTCTGTAATGCCATTCGCAAAGCTCTATTTCCATCAGCATCAATAGTAACACCAATTATTCTACCCGGAATTAATCTTTTATATTCCTCTTTAGTAGCAAAATATCCTGCATGAGGGCCTCCATAACCTAAAGGAATACCAAAACGTTGCGAAGTACCTACAGTAACATCGGCACCCATTTCACCGGGAGATTTTAATACAGCCAAACTCAATAGATCTGCAGCAACGATTACTTTGGCATCATTATTATGCGCTTGATCTATAAAATCAGTATAATCATAAACTTGTCCGTATTTTGTAGGATATTGAACAATTGCACCATATACTTTTGATGAAAATTCAAATGTTTTATGATTTCCAAAAATGAGCTCAATATTTAAAGGTTTTGAGCGTGTTTTTAAAATTGAAATTGTTTGTGGTAATACATCATCTGAAACAAAAAACTGATTAGCATCAGCTTTCTTTTGATCTCTTGAACGTGCATTGTACAACATGGTCATAGCTTCAGCTGCAGCGGTACCTTCATCTAGTAAAGAAGAGTTAGCAAGCTCCATACCTGTTAGATCGGTCACCACAGTTTGATAATTCAATAAAGCCTCTAATCTGCCCTGAGAGATTTCTGCCTGATAAGGTGTATATGACGTATACCAACTCGGATTTTCAAATACATTACGTTGAATAACAGCAGGTAAAATAGTTGGATGATATCCTAAGCCGATATATGTTTTATATTGTTTATTTTTTTTTGCCAACTGTTGAATATGAGTACTAAATTCATATTCACTCATGGGTTGCGGTAAATTCAAATCATTTTTTAACCTTATATGTGTAGGTATTGTATTGTCTATTAGTTTATCAAGACTGTCTACACCAATGGTTTTAAGCATTTTTTGAGTCTCGTTTTTTGTTGGACCGAGATGTCTTTCTACAAAGGAATCTGTTTTCATTTACTTATCGATTTGTGTTGATAATTTTGCTAGGTAAATATTTATTTTTACTTGAATAGATTTAGAATATTTTTTTGTCACTCCCGAAATTTCGGGACACTAATAAATCGTTTAAAACACAAAATTATGATTTCACTAATTAAAAATCCTTTGGATTTTCAGGGATTTGTGATATTTTTTTAATTTTTCTCTATAATAAAGAAAAAACCCGTGTCCCGACGCTTCGGGAGTGGCTATTAAATAAAGCACGAATTTATATTCATAATTACAGGTCAAATGTACTTAAAAAAGTATAAATTTTAAAGGCTAAAAATTATAATTATGAGCAGATAAAGCATTTTATTACTTTTGTAGAATGCAAATGATCAAACGGATTTTTGATTTTTATATTTTTAGTAATATTCACGTTGCTTTGGCTGTTTTTTGTTTGACAAAAATTACCTTATTAGATTATGATATTGAGAGTAATTTACTGCCTTGGTTTGTATTCTTTTCAACTATTGCCTCATACAATTTTATAAGATTTTATAAGATTCCTGAAATTCAACGTTGGAGTTTTGAATTTATGAAAAAAAATAAAAAAGGTATTCTTGGATTGACTTTTTTAAGTGTACTTAGTATTATTTATCTGAGTTTTTTAGTAAAGCTTGCTACCTTACTTACTTTAGTGCCTTTCGGATTGTTTACCTTGTTTTATGTAGTTCCTATACCTGTAAAAAAGAATAATTCATTGGCACTAAGAAACGTGGCATTTTTTAAATTATTTTTGATTGCGATTTCCTGGGCAGGTGTTACGGTACTAGTTCCTTTGGTTAATTATGATATCGAACTACATAGTAATGCGCTTTTTATATTTATTCAGCGGTTTTTATTTGTTGTAGTTATCACTATTCCGTTTGATATAAGAGATATTAAATTTGACAATGCCAATTTAAAAACATTACCACAGGTTATCGGAATTCAACAATCTAAGGTAGTAGGACTACTCTTCTTAATGTTGTTTTTAGGGTTAGAATTTTTTAAAAACCCAATTGAGGTTGTTCAGTTTAGAATACATTTAGTTATTGTATTACTTTCTTTATATTTTCTTTTTAGAGCTAAGTTAGACCAAAACAAATATTACAGTGCTTTTTTTGTTGAGAGTTTACCAATAGTTTGGCTGTTGTTATACATATACTTGGTTTAGTGTATACATATTTTAGGACGGGTCAGTACTGTAGAAACAGTTTTTGGAACACTCACTCAATTTATGGGACTTCGAAAGATTAA
This sequence comes from uncultured Flavobacteriaceae bacterium, assembly GCA_964463085.1. GTDB lineage: Bacteria > Bacteroidota > Bacteroidia > Flavobacteriales > Flavobacteriaceae > Aureibaculum. The sequence continues at coordinate 37,083 of CAYXAZ010000022.1, forward strand.
CACTATCGGAATAAAACAAGCAAATAAAGTCATGCATATGGCAGCAATTGCTTATAATTTGAAAAAATAGCTAAAATTTATTAGTAAGGTTGTGACAAGTGATGCACAATCACTTGTCTTTATAATAAAGCAACAAATTCAATGGTTTAATAGTAAAATAAGCTGTTTTAAGTAATCAAAAAATAAACCGTTATTGATAGATAATACAAAATTGAAGCTTCCTTAGAAATGGACTCAAAGTGATAATGGTAAAGGAAATTTAACCTCTTGTGCAACGATTACCGATGTTGGCATTAGTTATTGTTTATTTCAGATTCTATATTAACCCATTTTACATTCCAATTTTTTTCTAAATATTCGCCAGTTGTAAAAAAAAGAAATTTATTATTAGGCGTTACATATGGGTTTCCTTGTCCTTTATTATTGATTATATTATTCAGTTTTTTAGTGTTAACCCATCCGCCTTTTCCATCATTATAACTAATCATTAAGTCAAGTTCGTTTCCAATTGAAGCAAAAATTAAATAATCTTCTTTTGGTGAAACATATGGTGTGCATTTTCCCGATTTTGAATTCATTGAAATTGAAGTCTTTTCTGCATTTTTAAACTTGCCATTCACATTTTTTGAGTGATAAATATCCATCTCACTATAATCCAAATTGCTTGTATGAAAATATAGAGTTCCTGAATCAGTAATCGTAGGATGAGAAACTAATTTATTTCTCAAATTTGGAATATCTACAAAAACTGGTTCATTCCATTTTCCGCTAATCTTGTCTGACTTCCAAATATGCCAAGTTGGAACAACTCCACTAATATTAATAGGTCTTGTTGAACTGAAATAAAGAGTATTTCCATTTGGTGAAAAATTCATTCCGTGTTCGTTATATTTACTGTTGAAAAATGCTTTTTTGGGTTCAGACCATTTTTCTTTATTTTTTTCTATTACGAAAACTTCAAATTTCTCAAAGTTTTTATCGGAAATGGTATAATAATATTTTTGTAAGTCGGGACTAAATATTCCTTTGTGAATTAGTTTGTTTTTAGGAATTATATTTTGCTTAAAATCAATAGGTATATTGTTTGGAATTTCTTCGGTTAAAAATTGCATTTTAGTGTTTTCGATTTCATTTTTACAACTCAAAAAGCCAATTGTAAGTAGTAAGATAATTTTGAGTTTATTCATTTCTGTAATGTTCGTTAAGTATATGGCAAGTAGGGCGGTAGAAAGCACTGAATTTTCAATCTTGCACTTAGCCAAATATAAATTTTTGTTTTTAATTTCTTCATTTTAAAAGTCAAATTTTATATTTGGCGGACTTTGTATATGGCTCTAAACTTTCAATTTATCACTGAATGCCCTATTTGCTATAGGATACATTGTTATCTGCTTTTTTTAAAGATTCTCTTAGATGTTCTAATTCAATAGGACTAGTTTTTTTAACCACCCAATTGATTAACCATGCAGGAGGGTTGCCGCCTGGGTGAAACTGGTAGATGCCTGTCGCCATGCAATTCTCTGAGTCAATTTTCTCAAAACTCCAACTTCCCATAGCGACAGGCATTCTGATTATTGTATCGGTAGGTTCGTAGCCCTTCCAATCTGTTTGTTTCCATTTTACCCCCATAATATTCTTAGTCGAATCTTCAAACAATGTGTAACGCGCTATAACATCTCTAGCTTTAGCCATAAAATTACCTTCCATAAAGTCATAGACCACCATTTCATTCTCTGTCTGTTCTAGGACTTTAACCCACCCTAGGGATTTTCCTTTTTTAGTGATACGCAAAGTGGGGTCTGTAATCATTTTCCAATAAGCTGTTTGAGCTTGTTCTGGAGAACAATTCATTTTTCCAACAATTTTATATTGATTCAATTTAGAATTAGAAACGTTTATTTTATAAATCTGCCAACCTTCTCCTTTTTTCTTAGCTTTAACTAATTTCCATTCTTGATTATTTGTAGCTTGATTTTGAGCAATTGATGTGAAACTAATTGTTAAAAACACAATCGCAAAGGAAATAATTTTGGTCATATTTGAATTTTTCATAATTTATTTGTTTAGATTTTGTTGTTAATTTGATTTTTGCATTGGGTTAATTTTTCTATAGTTCCACTTTTAGCTAACAGCCATATAGTCAATAAGAACTCACCTATGAAAGTATAATCAGATATTGATGGTATTTTCTTCTCTGGATATACAAACAGGAAAAATGAGTCTAAAACATAGCCAACACCTGCAACTATTAACATAATTCCAATAAATTTTGAGATACGGGTTTTTAAACTAAAAATCAAACAACCTAATGGAAAGAGCCAAAGCCCCCAAAATATTACTGCTATATAACTGCCGTGTTTTTGTATTTCTGCAAAAATATGAGTAAGGTTTTGTTTTTCAATTAATGAATAGTTTTCCAAATTATTAATTACAATCATAGCAAAGTGATTAATCTCATTAAGCAATGATATTCCTGCACCAACCAATAATAAAGAGAGCATACTCATAGCCAACCCTTTATTTACAATAGACAGCAATTTATAAAGATATAAAGCAAGCAAAATACTTGCTACATTCATAGTCAGAATACTAATTATTCCTATTCGAAATAATAGCGGGTTATTTTTAATATTAATAACTGTTTTCGCAATATCTCCGTCTATTTTTATTTGTGGAAGAGCATAAACATACGCATACATGCCTACTATAATAATTACTAAGTATAGTAGTCCTGCGGCTAAGGCATTCTTTTGTGATTTGATATTAATAGCGTTTTTCATTTTTGATTATATGTGAATACTTCTTCTAATGGTTTGTTAAATACCAAAGCAATTTTGAAAGCCAATTCAAGTGATGGTGAATATTTGCCTTTTTCAATAGAAGCAATTGTTTGCCTTGTAACGTTTACTTTGTCAGCTAATTCTTTTTGGGTCATTTCATTGTTAAGAAATCGTAATGTTCTAATGGTTGTATTTATATTACATTCTTTCATCTTAGATTCCTTTTTTTGTGTAATAGTATTCTGATATATTTTGCACTATGAATGCAGAAAATATTGAAAAGAAAAACATTTTAAACATTGAAGGGATTGAGATGCCAACAACAAGAGATATCATTGTTACAACAAAGCCAAACATAAATGTAGTACTGAAATTACGTGATGCTTTTAATTTTATTATTTCGCCTAATTCATCTATGAGGAATTTTTCTTCCTTTTCTTTCGTGATTACAGTATTGAAAATACTATAAAGAACATAAAGAATTATTCTTGATGCAATCATTAACGGAATCAAAACTAATATTGATGTACCAAAAAAAGGTAATTCTCCTAATGAGATTGCATATTCCTCATAAAGACTTAAAAGGATAGTATAATATATTGAAAAGGTTAAGATATCTATTGTCAAAAATACCAATGGCCTTTTCTCTTGTGTTGTCATAGTTTTCATAAGAAGTAAATTAATATTTACACAAAGGTAATAATATTTTACTTAATGTTAAGTATTTTTAACATTATATTTCGAAATATTTCTTAAACCTTAGATTTGTGGTGATGAATATTTAGTTGTAATGTGGTTTTTTGGAATTGCAGATAACGCTGGGCTAAAAAGCGTTGCTGCAAGGTACGAAGCAGCTATGATTTTTTTAGCCGTTGTTAGCAGCTTTTACTTTTTGGACAAAAATGCCGTTGAAATCCTAATAAACTCTTTCTTATTTTTACCCTCATGTGCCCCATGGGAAACATTTGGCAATATCCAAAGGTCTGATTTCGGTAGGTTTTTCCTGACTCTAGCTGCCTCTTCTAATGGCATGCCATTATCATCATCTCCTAAAACAAGAAGAACTTCAGGTTTAATGTTCCTTAACTCATCATCACTTAATCTTATTGTATAATTTTTAAACTGCTCAAATAGTGAACGAATTTGCTTGTCATTTGTATGCGAAGATTTAATCCAAGGAAAATTATCAATTTTTTCGTAAGTGAAAGATCTTTCTACTTCAGGATAATCATTAATACTCCAACTACCCAGAGAGCCAATCGTTACCATCGATTCTATAAGTGATGGATTAATTAGTGCGAGTTGAAAAAGCACGTCTCCACCAAAACTGAATCCGATTGCTTTAATTTTCTCAAGTTTTAAGTATTGAATTAGGGCGTTTAGATCCTCTGCAACAGATTTAATTGATAACTTTTCTTTAAAAGCATCAGATTTTCCATGACCATTTAAATCAATGAGATAAACTTCATAATCAACAATATAATCACCAATATAAGTTGTCCAAGATTTGGAAGATGCAGTATATCCGTGGAGAAGAAATAATGGCTTTCCTTTTCCATAAACTTCATAATAAATATTTTTTCCATTTATTGAGACTATTTCAGATTTTTTCGGTGATTGAGTAAAACTATAAGTTGACATTAAAACTAAAATTAAAAGAATAGTATTTTTTTTCATTAAGTTATTGAATTCTGATTGGTATTTGTTAGGTTCGTTAAGACACCTAGTTTACAAAGTTAAAGGCACGTTGTTTACACCATGTTTTGACTTAACCTTATTGATACTTGTTTGTCTCTAATATTATTTTCATTAGTAGTTTTACACACTATTTTTATTGAATTCTATTACTTTATCAATCCAATATTCTAAATCTCTTTCCATATCAAAACCTTGAGGTGTGATGAAGATAAATCCTTTCATAGGTCTTCCTGTAAAATCCAAAGGTAGGCAAATTTCTTTTTTGATTTCTTTTTGATATGCTACTTCTCCTATTTTAGCCATTAAAAGGCTATCTCCATATTTTTTATCGAGATGAATACCACAACACATTTTATTATTAATCATAAACATCAATCCTCCCATCATTTTTTTGTCATAATAGTTGACGTTTTTTGATTGGAGGATT
>CAYXAZ010000023.1:0-41247 GCA_964463085.1 uncultured Flavobacteriaceae bacterium
GGTATGGCACCAATGCGTTCACATTTATACCAATTATTTGAAACCTTAAAAACAGATCGTATCGTTACTTATTGGTATGGTGGTCGTTCTAAAGCTGAATTATTCTATGTAGAGCACTTTAGACATTTAGAAAAACATTTTCCTAATTTTAAATTCTTTATTGCATTATCAGACCCTTTAGAAGAAGATAATTGGAAAGTAAAAAAAGATATTCATGATACTGAAGGCGATGGCTTTGTTGGTTTTATCCATCAAGTAGTAATCGACGAATATTTATCAAAACACGATGCTCCTGAAGATCTAGAATTGTATTTCTGTGGGCCTCCATTAATGAATAATGCTGTTCAAAAAATGGGTGAAGATTTTGGCTTAGCCGATGAGAACATCCGTTTTGATGACTTTGGAGGTTAGATAATAATATACAAGATCTGTTGTCAGTCCCGAGGCTTTAGGATTAAAATCGGAATATGCTAAGGACAGATATAAAATTCACTTTCCTGATAATAAAATTTCGTTACCGGTGTTTGAATTGATGATTTTTACAAACCAAACACTCTTTTATAGTACTCATAATTTTCTATTCAATAAAAAAAGTTATCTCAGATTATTGACTTTAAACCTGAATTCGACCTAATATTTGTTTACAGTTTGAATAAAAATTCATTCAAACTGTAAACAAATATTAGGTCGAATTCAGGTTTAAAACATAACATATATCATGCTTTTAAGATATATAATGGTTTGACTTTCCCATTAAAAAAGACTAACTTCGTTTACCTGTGCTGTCCCGATAGCTATCGGGATTATTTCAGTATCATTGGATATAGTTCATTTAAACGCAACCATATCCTTACGTTAGGCACAATTCAATATAGATCATCACGTCAAGAAGATCATACATTGAAGAAATTTTTAATCAAAATTCGGTACGAATATTGTATCTTTAGAGTTATCATAAAACATTTAAAAAAAATTAAAAATGGCTAAGAGATCAAGTAGATCTACTCCTCCTAAAAGAACACACGTTGTGAAAAGAGAATCTGGCTGGGCAGTAAAAAAACAAGGTGCTCAACGAGCAACCAAAGTGTATAGAACAAAAGAACAGGCAGTAAAGGGTGCAGAAAAATCACGAAGATCAGGTAATGATGTGGTTATTCATAAAAAAGATGGCTCTATTCAGAAATGGAAAAAATCCAATAAATAAATGGATTTTCAAAAGAATATATTTATTAATTGTCCGTTCGATGATGATTATTTTCCTTTATTAAAAACATTGCTTTACACCGTTAAACGAATTGGATTCAAACCAAGGATCACTTTAGAAAGAAATGATTCTGGTGAAATACGATTGCACAAAATAAAGGAACTTATCGAATCATCTAAATATTCTATACATGATCTGAGCAGAGCAAGGGCAAAGTATGTAGGTGAGTATTTTAGACAAAATATGCCGTTTGAGCTTGGATTAGATTTAGGATGTAGAGATTATAATGAAAAAAAAGAATTTAAGAGTAAGAAAATATTAATTCTGGAAGAAGAAAGATATAGTACTCAAAAGGCATTATCTGACTTATCCTTTGCTGATTGCAAATGTCATAAGGGAGAAGCAGAAGAATTAGTATATGAAGTAAGAAATTGGTTCGCGGAAAATGGGCTCAAATCGGTACCAAGTGCTAGCTCAATATGGGATGGTTATAATGAGTTTTATGCGGATTTATATTATGAAAAGTCCAAATTAGGATTTAAACCTAAGGATATAGACAGATTACCTATAGCAGAGTTTATGAGCTACATAGACGATAAGTTAACATAACTGTGCCTAACAAAGTGTATAATTAATTGCGGCAGAATTTCCTAAATGGAAATTCATACGAATTAATTACTTTAGTGCCAAGGGGAAAAATCAGTGCTGATTTCCCACAACATAATCATACACGTAACGATAAACGAAACCATTCTTACCGTTTATACTTCAACGATAAATGCACTACTTTTTTGGTCTTAAAAAAGTCTTCTATAAAATAATCAGATAGGTTATAGATAGTTGCTTTCGGGAAGTTAGTTAGCTCTTCAGTTAGATCACCACCTTTTAGATAGAGAATTCCGTTTTTTAATTCATGATTTTGCTTTTTAGCCACTTTTTTACGTGTCCATTTTACAAAATCATCCATATTGGTAACGGCACGGCTTATAATAAAATCGAACTCACCTTTTACTTTTTCAGCTCTGCAATGTTCGGCTTTTACGTTTTGTAATCCCAAAGCATTGGCAACCTCTTGTACTACTTTTATCTTTTTACCTATAGAATCTACCAAATGAAACTGTGCTTCAGGAAAAAGTATTGCCAAGGGTATTCCAGGGAAACCACCACCGGTTCCAACATCAAAAATATGAGACCCCGGTTTAAAAGATTGTACTTTGGCAATTCCTAATGAATGTAATACATGACGTATATATAACTCATCAATATCTTTACGAGAAATCACATTTATTTGTGCATTCCATTCCTTGTAAAGATTATCTAATTGCTTAAATTGGTGCAATTGAACGTCAGTTAATTCGTTAAAGTAAGTAGTAAGTATCTTCATAGATCAAGATGCGAAATTACATTATATTGTTAAAAAATGTATAATTTAACATTCAAAACATTCTATCAATCAAAAATGATGTATTTTTGCACTTTATAAAAAAGACCTAAACAATTATGTCAAATATATCTATAAAATTTTCAAAAATAGATTCTACTAAATTTTTTAGAACTTTAAATAAGCGTATCAATACTTATTTTAAAGAAAAAAATCTTAAAAAAACAGGTAACTGGAAGCTATATCTCAAAGCATTTGTTATGTTTGCTTTATTTATTACGCCTTTGATTTTAATCTACACACTCAATCTACCCGGTTGGGCTCAGGCTTTACTTATGGCTATTATTGGTGTAGGAATGGCTGGTGTTGGTATGAATGTAATGCACGATGCTAATCACGGTTCCTTTTCAAGTAAAAAATGGGTTAATAAGCTGTTTGGAAGTAGTATTTATATCCTTGCCGGAAATGATTATAACTGGAAAGTGCAACACAATGTTTTACACCATACCTATACTAATATTCAAGGTCATGATGAAGATATAGATGCAGGTAGAATTATCCGTTTTTCAAAACATACCAAGTGGTTATGGATCCATAAATATCAAAAATATTACGCTTTTTTCTTATACGGATTACTTACCGTAAATTGGGCAATTACAACAGACTTTAAACAATCATATCAATATTTAAAAAAAAGATTATCGTATGGTAAATTTCCTAATCCCGCTACACAATGGACAAAGTTAATCATTGGTAAAATAGTATATTATGCTGTATGGGTTGTACTACCATTACTTATAGGTTTTGCTTGGTGGCAAGTATTAATTGGATTTTTAATTATGCATTATACAGCAGGTATTATTTTAAGTGTTGTTTTTCAATTAGCACATGTGATGCCTAATACTGAAATGCCACAACCTGATGAAAATGGAAATATAAAAAACACATGGGCAATTCATCAATTATATACCACTTCTAATTTTGCTCCTAAAAACTGGTTGGTTCGTTTTTTTACCGGTGGCTTAAACAGACAAGTTGAGCATCATTTATTTGCTAATATCAGTCATATCCATTATGGTAAAATAGCCAAAATTGTTAAAGAGACGGCAAAAGAATTTAATTTGCCTTATAACGAATATAAAACAATGTGGAAAGCTGTTAAAGAACATTACAATCAATTAAATATGTTGGGTAAAAAACCTGTAATAGCTTAACTTTTTTTAGAAATACGTTAGAAATATAACATTTTATAACTAAAAGCTTCTTTAGGTTTATTAATTGCGTTTTAATTTTTAATTTTGGTGCTTAATTTTTAGCACTATAAAATGCAACACCTTCTTTCTGACAGAATTAACAATTTACCCATTTCGCAAACCTTAGCCATGGCTGCAAAAGCCAGAGAATTAAAAGCAGAAGGCAAAGACATTATTAGTTTAAGTTTGGGAGAACCAGATTTTAATACCCCTGATTTTATTAAGGAAGCAGCTAAACAAGCTATTGATGATGATTACAATTCATATACACCTGTAAACGGTTATTTAGAATTACGTGAAGCTATTTGCAGAAAATTTAAGCGTGATAATGGATTGAATTATGATGAAAGTCAAATTGTAGTTTCTACAGGTGCAAAACAATCAATCGCCAATGTAGCAATGGTGTTATTAAATCCGGGTGATGAGGTTTTATTACCAGCTCCTTATTGGGTAAGTTATTCTGCCATAAGTATACTAGCCGAAGCAATATATGTTGAAATTCCTTCAACTATTGAAACCGATTTTAAAATTACGCCTAAACAATTAGAAGCCGCCATTACGCCTAAAACAAAAATGATTTTCTTTAATTCGCCTAATAACCCAAGCGGATCATCATATACTGAAAGTGAATACAGAGCATTGGCAAAAGTATTAGAAAAATATCCCAATATTTATGTGCTGTCAGATGAAATTTATGAACATATAAATTATGGACAGCCCAATTTTAGTTTCGCCGCTATAGAAAGTATGTATGACAGAACCATTACTGTAAATGGTGTGGCTAAAGCTTTCGCCATGACCGGATGGCGTATAGGTTATATAGGTGCGCCAGCATGGATTGCAAAAGCATGCAATAAAATGCAAGGTCAAATTACTTCCGGAGCAAATTGTATTGCACAACGTGCTACTATAACTGCACTAGATGCTCCTATTTCAGAAATTCAATACATGGTTGATGAATTTAGAGCTCGAAGAGATTTAGTACTTGATATGATAAAAGATATTGATGGTATCGTGATTAATAAGCCAAGTGGCGCTTTTTATGTGTTTCCAGATGTGTCTTCATTCTTTGGGAAAACAATTGATGGTTTTTCAATAAATAATGCAACTGATTTTTCATTGTTTTTATTAGAAAAAGCGAATGTGGCTACAGTAACCGGTGATGCTTTTGGAGCTCCAGGATACATTAGAATTTCTTATGCAGCATCTACAGAACAACTAAAAGAAGCTTTTAAAAGAATAAAAGAAGTCCTTAGTTAAAAGAATTTAGCCTTGATATACTTTATTAATAAGCTTATATATATTAATGACCTCTCGACTGCACTCGAGGAGACATCACTTTTGTCTGGTCGAGCGCAGTCGAGACCTTAATGTCGTCCATTTTATGTAAACTTATTAAATTTGCAATCTAAACTAATAATTTTAACAATTGAAAAATAAAGCATTTGTATACCCATTACTCATTTTACTGATAAGTTTAATTATTTATCTTGTAGTTCCGTCAAACGGAGAAAATGAAGTTAAAGAGGATATGAATCCGATAAGTAAATCTTCTTTTAATTATTTACCCACTTCAACAACCGGTCAAGTTATTTTACATAATTATTATACCCTATCTTATAATGAAGAGGCAGAACAAGCAGAATGGGTAGCTTATGAATTGAAAAAAGAGCATATTTCAAGAACTCATAGAAAACGCCCTTATTTTATTAGAGACAAAAAAGTAAAAACTAAGTCTGCCGATTATAAAAATTACAAGAAATCAGGATACAGTAAAGGTCATTTATGTCCTGCCGGAGATCGAAAATTTTCAGAAGGTGCCTTTAATGAAACTTTTTTAACGTCTAATATATCCCCTCAAAAATTAGACTTTAATGCCGGAGTTTGGAATCGGTTAGAACAAAAAACGCGCTATTGGGCAAATAAAGAAAGACAATTGTATATTATTACTGGAGGTGTCTTAAATGATAAGCTATCAACTATTGGTAGAGAAAAAGTTGCTGTACCTAAACAATTCTACAAAATTTTACTTGATTATTCGAAGTCAGAAATAAAAGCGATTGCATTTTTAATCCCTCATCAAGAATCTAAACAACCATTATATAAGTTTGTAGTTTCTATAGACAAAATAGAATCTCTTACTTCTATAGATTTCTTTCCTGCATTACCTGATGATGTAGAAAATAAATTAGAAACTTCTTCAAATTATAAAAATTGGAGTTTTTAATTTAATAATAGAGAAAATTAGAAATTAGAACTAGTTTTTAAAACTGATAATAATTTACTCAATTCCTTTCCTTGATTGGTAAATATCAAAAAAAATAGTAATGGCAAAACAGTTAAGTAATTAATAGTCAATAAGACTATTCTTTCAAATATTTTTCTCATAATGCGTTAGATTTTACATAGACTAAACAACTAAGAACGGTAAAATCCTACTTTTCATATAAAAAAATTATGAAATGTGAAAATTATTGATAGTTTGGAAGGTTATTCAAAAACTTTTTATAAAAAAAGACCCTTCGATTAAGAAGAGTCTTTGTGCGGCTGAAGGGAGTCGAACCCCCACACCTTGCGGCACTAGATCCTAAGTCTAGCGTGTCTACCAATTCCACCACAGCCGCAGAATTGTGATGTCCAAAAGTATTGGGGTGCAAATATAATCAAACTTAATAAATAGCAAACTGTTCGTCTATATTTTTATTACTTTTGAAATAGATAAACTTCATTAAAATGGATAACATAAAAGCCTATATAGATCAACATAAAGACCGATTTATAAACGAACTCATAGAATTACTAAAACTGCCTTCAGTGAGTGCTGATTCTGCCTTTAGCAAAGATGTAATTAATACTTCTAAAGCTGTTAAAACTGCACTTGAAGGTGCAGGATGCACTCATGTAGAAATATGTGAAACTCCGGGTTACCCAATCGTATATGGAGAAAAAATAATTAACAAAAATTTACCTACAGTTTTGGTTTATGGTCATTATGATGTACAGCCTGCTGATCCTATTGAACTTTGGGATTCCCCTCCTTTTGAACCTATTATTAAAAAAACGGACATACATCCTGAAGGAGCTATTTTTGCACGTGGCGCTTGTGATGATAAAGGGCAGTTATACATGCATGTTAAAGCATTAGAATATATGACTGCTAATAATAATCTTCCTTGTAATGTGAAATTTATGATTGAGGGTGAAGAAGAAGTCGGTTCAAGTAGCTTGGTGTGGTTTGTAAAACGAAATCAAGATAAATTGGCCAATGATATCATCCTGATTTCTGATACCGGAATGATCAGTAATACCCAACCATCTATCACAACCGGCTTACGCGGATTGAGCTATGTTGAAGTCGAAGTTACCGGTCCTAATCGCGATTTACATTCCGGTTTATACGGCGGTGCTGTTGCAAACCCTATTAATATTCTAACAAAGATGATTGCTTCTTTACACGATGAAGATAATCATATTACTATTCCCGGATTTTATGATAAAGTTGAGGATTTATCCGCCGAAGAGCGTGCAGAGATGGCTAAAGCTCCTTTTTCATTAGAGAATTATAAAAAAGCTTTAGATATTGATGCTGTATATGGCGAAAAAGGATATACCACTAACGAACGAAATTCAATCAGGCCTACCTTAGATGTAAATGGAATTTGGGGTGGCTATATTGGAGAAGGCGCAAAAACAGTAATTGCAAGTAAAGCCTATGCTAAAATATCTATGCGTTTAGTACCTCATCAAGATTGGATAGAAATTACCGACCTTTTTAAAACGCATTTTGAAAGTATTGCTCCTAAAGGAGTGACCGTAAAAGTTACACCGCATCATGGCGGACAAGGATATGTAACACCCATAGATAATATTGGATATAAAGCGGCTAACAAAGCTTATACTAAAACTTTTGGTGTAGAAGCTATTCCTCAAAGATCAGGTGGCAGTATTCCTATAGTTGCTTTATTTGAAGAAGAGTTAAAGAGTAAAACTATTTTGATGGGATTTGGTTTAGATAGTGATGCCATCCATTCTCCAAATGAACATTTTGGTATTTTTAATTATTTGAAAGGTATTGAGACCATTCCTTTGTTTTATAAGTATTTTACGGAGATGAGTGTGTAATTTTAACACTTAATTCACATTTTAAACGTAACAAATAGTTGTTTTTGAGCGTTGTATTAACTTAACCTACTCTATTAATGCTTAAAAACTTCTTTTGGATGTGCTCCGGCGCAGATCCCGATTTACTAAACGAAAGTCCAAAATCTGAACAAATAAAATATGCTGGAATTGGCGGAACAGTTTTCTTTACCGCAGTAATGGCTTTTATCTCTGGTTCGTATGCATTGTTTACTGTGTTTGATAATGTATATGTTGCTATTGCTTTTGGAATAGTTTGGGGCTTGCTTATTTTTAATTTGGATCGATTTATTGTATCGACCATTAAAAAACGTGATAATATCTGGAAAGAGTTATTACAAGCATCACCAAGAATAGTGTTGGCTATTATTATTGCTGTTGTAATTTCTAAACCTTTAGAAATGAAAATATTTGAAAAAGAGATTAACCAAGTACTATTAGAACAAAAAAATGAGTTGACGTTGCAAAATCAAAATCAAATAGCACAACAATATACGCCTGAAATTAACCGAATTCAATCAGAGATTCAATCATTGAAAAATGGAATTGACACTAAAGAAAAAGAGGTTAATGATTTATATAGTACTTATATTACTGAAGCAGAAGGAACTGCCGGAACAATGAAATTAGGTAAAGGTCCTGTTTATAAAGAAAAACGTGAAAAACATGATGCTATACTTCAAGAATTACAGCAATTAAAAGAAAGTAATAAGGCTCTGATATCAGAAAAGGAAGCTACTCTAACACAATTACGAAGCAAACAAGACAATCAAGTATTGACAAGTCAGCCTATCATTGACGGATTTGATGGTTTAATGGCTCGAATTAATGCTTTAGGAAAACTTGCATGGTTTCCTTCATTTTTTATTTTCTTATTATTTGTAGCCATTGAAACTGCACCTGTACTGGCAAAAGTCATGGCAACTAAAGGTGCGTATGATTTAAAATTTGAAGAACAAGAAGATGCATTGGCTGTTTGGGTGACACAACAAAAAAATCAAAGAGCTGCAATGCTAGCAACTGATACCTCATTAAATGAAAAAGTATATTATGATGTTGCTGAAGATCAAGAAGTTTATGCTTATAAAAAACAAAAAGCAATCGATTTGCTGAAGTTACAATCTGATAAATTTTTAAAAAAACAAAGTGATGTGATGGGTTAACTCGTTCTCTTTACATATTTTGTAATAATTACTATCTGTTGTCCGTCAACTTTACCCTCAATATATTCTGCGTTATTTGCATTTAAAGAAATTCTACGTACAGCTGAGCCTTGTTTTGCTACCATACTAGATCCTTTTACTTTTAAATCTTTGATCAATACCACATTATCGCCAGCTTCTAAAATAACGCCATTAACATCTCTATGGATTATTTTTTCACTGTCATCAAGTCCTTCTCCTGTAGCTTTTGCCCATTTTATTGTCTCTTCTTCCAGATACAACATATCTAATAGGTCTTGTGGCCAACCTTTTGAACGCAACCGAGAAAGCATTCTCCAAGCAACAGCTTGTACAGCCTTAAATTCACTCCACATACTATCGTTCAAACAACGCCAGTGATTTTCATCTGTAGCCTCTGGATTATCGATTTGTTCTATACAATTATTACATCCTAATAAACTACCATCAAGTCCTCCAGTTGATATTGGTGGCACTTCATATACTTTTAAATTTTCTGTTGCACTACAAAGTTCACATCTAGATCCGCTTCGCTTTATCAACTCTTTTTCAATACTCATTTTTGTTATTTTATAAGGCAAATGTAATTGTATTCTATAAATTTTACAGAAATATGCGCATAAAAAAACCGAGACTAGAATTATTCTAATCTCGGTTTTAACTAATAAGTATTTTTTATATTTTTAGTTTAATAAACTTAATTCGTAATTTTTTATTGCTGCAACTTCATATTCTTGAGGTTGAAATTCTGTCAATACATTTTCAGCAAAATTATAATCTACTTTTCTAAATCGGCTAGCTGCAAAAGCATTATATCCACTCTTGGGGCTTTTTACTTCATTTAAAATTAAACCTCCATCATAAGGATTGAATCCTGTTACTGTATACATTTCATTCTCTTGTAAACCTCCTAATTTATACCACCTTCTTTTAGCATTTACACAAACAACTATTTCTCCGATTTCAAATGTATTATTCATAATTCGTAATTTTTAGCAATTTATTATAAAACAATTTGCTGTTAAAAATTCCCCTAAAAAATGTAAATATTTTTAAAAAAAAAAGCTAAATATCTAATTTTGAATGAAATAAATTTTATAAAAAATCTATTTTCACTAAGGTTAGCTTATTAATAACTAATATAACTTAAGAAAAGTATATATTATTTTTAATAAAAATATTGTATAGATTTCAAAGTTAGAAATTATTTTGATAATTTTTATAGTGAAACTAGGTAGTTTTAAAACTCATGGTTTTTGGGTGGTTTTAAAATGCTAAGTTTTTTAGATGCTAACAATCAGGTAGTTATATAAAAATTGATTATATAATGAAAATAGAAAGTTTACAATATTTAAAAACGTTAGCAATAATTAAAAAAACATCTCTATGACATTTATTGATAAAAAAGATTTGGAAAGAAAATTATGTTTTATTTTAAAACTGTGGGTTTAAATTTTAGAAATTTAAACTGTACTTTTTCTTGCTTCTGTGGTTGGATAGCCGCTAAAACTTTCTCTGAAAAATCATAATCTACTTTTCTAAATCGGTCTGCTTTATAAGCATTATGACCGCTCCATCTAGATTTTATTTCTTCAAGAATGAGTCCATCATCAAAAGGGTTAAAACCAATTACAGTATACATTTCATTTTCTCTAAGCCTTCCTAATTTATACCAACTTCCTCTTGCATTTACGCAAACTACAATCTCTCCTATTTTAAATGTACTCTCCATAATCCTTTATTTAAGTGGTTATAAATAATAAAGTAATTAATCTTAAAAAACTCAAAAAAACATGCAATTATCCCTTTTATAATGCATTGTTCAAAAAAGTAAGTGAATAAAGAAAAAATAAATATACAAACAGAATCTAAAGGAAATCTAAAGTTGTAAATTAAAACTTCCTATCGGAATAATATGGCGCTAAGCTTACAGAAGGTTTTTTATCAGAAATAATCTCAGAAACCAATTTTCCTGTGGCTGTTGCCATACTCCAACCCATCATTGCATGTCCGGTTGCAATCGTTAAATTATGACATTTATTAGATTTCCCAATATATGGTAATCCATCAGGTGAAATCGATCGTAAACCACAGGCTACATTTTCTTTTTCGTCTTTAGTAAGCTTTATATTGGGATAATAATTAGCAACCGCTTTGGCAATCGCTTCAACACGAACTTTATTTATGTTATGATTTATATCGGCAATTTCCATAGTACCTGCAAAACGAGTGAAGCCATTCATTGGTGTTACCGCAACTTTCGCTTCAGCAAAAATTGCAGGAATCGTAATTCCTGTTTCTCGTGAGGTATTTATACAATAACCTTTTCCTGCTTGTAGTAATAGTTTTAATCCTAATTTTTTACTTAGTAAACTGCTCCACGAACCTGCGGCTAAAACAAATTCATCTGCATTAACTTTTTGTTTACTTGTTATGATAGCTTTTATTTTACCATTTTGAATCTCTAAATCTTCTACTTTTTCATTTTTGTAAAATTCAACTCCAACCTTTTTTAAGTAAGCCTTCATTTCCTCCATAAATTCATGAGGTGTAGTATGAGAATCACATTGATAATAAATAGCTCCTTTAACATTCATCTTAGCATTTGGTTCTAGTTTTTTTAATTCAGTCAGGTTCATTTCCCTAGTTTCAATGCCTATATCTTTGGCCAATTGAGCTATTTTTATTTCTGCTTCTAACATTTTATCAGTCTGACAAAGCATTAATAAGCCTTTCTTTTTATAATGAAAAGTGAAGCTTTCGTTTTCTTTAATATCATCATATAATTCCTGACTTAACACAGCAATATCCTTTATTGCAGGAATCGCTTTTTTTACATGTTCGGGATTACATGATTTATTGAATGCCCAAGCCCATTTTAAAAAATCTAAGTCAAATCGGGGTTTAATATATAAAGGGCTTGAAGAGTTAAACATCCATTTCAATCCTTTTTTCATAATGCCCGGAGCGGCTAACGGAATGATATGGCTAGGCGATAAATAACCGGCATTGACATAAGATGCGCCACCATCCATATTAGATTGATCAACAATTTTAACTTGATGTCCTTCCTTTTGGAGATAATAGGCGGAACATAAACCCATGATTCCGCCACCAATAATGACTATTTCTTTACTCATCAGTATTGGCTATATATGTGTTAATTCGATTCTCTAATATAGGTAATGTAACCGTACCTTGTTCAAGAATAATTTCATGAAACTCTCTAATATCAAACTTTGCACCAAGTTCTTTCTCTGCTTTTTTGCGTAATTCTCTAATTTTTATTTCTCCTATTTTATAGGACAATGCTTGACCCGGCCATGAGATATAACGATCTGTTTCTGTATTGATTTCGTGTATTGATAGGGCAGTATTTGACGACATATAATCTACAACTTGATTACGAGTCCAGCCTTTAGTATGAATTCCTGTATCTACAACCAATCTACAGGCGCGCCACATTTCATAAGTCAATTTCCCGAAATGCTCATAAGGTGTTGTATAGATACCCATTTCTTCTGCAAGAAATTCACAATATAATCCCCAGCCTTCTCCATAAGCTGACAAATACATATCTTTTCTAAACTGTGGAATACTATCTCCTAATTCATTATTTAAACTCCCTTGCAAATGATGACCTGGCACTGCTTCATGAACTGTTAATGCCGGCAACGTATATAAGGTTCTGCTTGACAGGTTATATGTATTTACCCAATAATAACCCGGGTCGGTACTATTCTTTTTTGTGCCTATATAACGTCCCGTAGTGTATTTAGGTGCAATAGCATCAGGTACCGGAGCAACACCATAAGGTTTGCGTGGCAAGGTTTTAAAAAATCTAGGTAATTGTGCATCAACTCTTTTTGCTATATCTCTTGCAATCATTAATAATTCATCAGGCGTTTTAGCATAAAATTGTTTGTCAGTTCGTAAAAATTTTAAAAAATCAACAAAATTTCCTTTAAAACCAATCTCTTCGATAATCTTTAGCATTTCCGTTTTTATGCGAGTAACTTCATTTAATCCAATTTGATGAATTTCATCTGCTGTTAGGTTCAAAGTCGTATAATAATCTATCCTATTTTGATAATATTCTTTACCATTTGGGGTTACAGATATTCCTATAGTAGTTCTGGTTTTTGGTAAATACTCTGTTTCAAAAAATTCTTTAATTCGTTTAAATTGTGGTATTACCTTAGATTCAATTACTTTTTTTGCAGCATTTAAAACTGAATCTTTTTGTGTCTGTGTTAAATTTTCAGGTAATTTTTTAAAAGGTGAGTAAAAGAAATTATCTTCTATAGTAGCATTAATATGTGTATCATAAGTTGATTCGTATCCTTTAAAAATGACTTTAGGTTGTGAAACTCCTTTTTTTAAACCTTCTCTAATCAATATTAAATATTGATCAACATAATTTGGGATTGCATTCAATTTATTCAAATACTTTTTAGTTTGCTCATAATTTGTCAATGGTCGTACCATATATGGCAAACTAACATGAAATCTTGCGTCAGAAAGTATTGGATTTAAATATCTTTCATAAGTATTATAATCAATTGTTTCTTGTAGTTTAAACTTTAATAATCCTAATGATATTCTTTTGGTTTCCGAAAGTCGATTTTCATCAATTTTTTCTAATGATTCTAATTGTTGAGATGCAAAATCAGCTTCACCTTTAAAATACTCTTTTGTAAATAGACCTAACGGATATTCTTCTTTATCATATCCTTTATGGTCTTGATAAGTATTGATTATTTTATCTAATGCAATTGATGAGTTGTTGTTGTTTTGCTTACAGCTAACTATAAAAAGTAATACAAACGTTATTGTTCTTATATAATTCATAAACTTTTAACCTTCATTATTGACCCGTTTTATTGTAAAGCATCTCTCATTTTTTTAGGTAATTTCGCTACTACCAAATCATAAGAATGATCTATCAATTCAAATAGTAGTTGATATGGCAAGCTACTTATTTCTAGTGTATTCCAAAGTTTTTTACTCATATGATAACCTCCGTAAATGAGTCCGTCATACTGTTCGCGTAATTCAATAGCTCTTTCTGGGTCACACTTTAAATTGATTTGTGGTGGCAGACGTTCTAATCCTGATAAAGCAAACATTTTACCCATAACTTTAAAAACGAGCGTTTGTTCATCAAAAGGAAATTCTTCGGTTACACCTTTTTTTTGCAAGCAATATGTTCTGAATTCTTCGATGTTCATGTTTATTATTTTAACCAAAAGACCCTTTTCGACTGCGTTCAGGAGGACAATTCCTGTATAATTCTTTCCATTATTTTTTCAGAATGTTGTGCTCTTATAAAATCAAACTGCTCATATAAACCATGAGCATCTTTCGTTTTGAGTGTCCAATCTTTACAATCTTGTAATTTGGGTTCTTCTAAAATTGTTTTCATTAATTGTTTTGAATAACCCTTACCTCTGGCTTCAGGTATAATAAAAATATCCATTAAATACACATAAATTGTATAATCTGTCACCGCTCTGGCAAAACCTATTTGCTTATTATCTAAATAAACTCCAAAGCATAATGAGTTATCTATAGATTTCTGAACTTGGTCAATCGTTCTTCCTTTTCCCCAATAAGAATTGGTTAAAAAAGAATGAATGACTTCAATATCTAATTTGCTTCTATCTATAGAAATAGTAATCATCCTAACTTTCTATTTTATATAAAACAGGTTTACTCGGAGAGGCATCATTTTCAAAAGGTGCAATTTGAATGTTTAAAAAATAGACTCCATCTTCAACTGAATTAGGTACAAAAATCAATTCGGTAATAGTCGATTCAAACCTAATCTTACCACTAGTATTCCAAAATGCATTATGTGAAATTAATTTACCATCATCTTTTTCTTTGTCTACACTTGGTAAATCAATCAACAAATGTTGTATTCCTTTTTCTTTAAGATATATTGTAGTTTCTTCTAATAAGTAAGGTGGGTTTGTATGAGAATACTTCATAGATAATTTCTCATCAGTATTTGGTAGGGTTCGTATGACTACAGCTTGTCTTTTTTTATTCCCTAAAGCAAACTGTAATTGTTTTTTAGAGATTACAAAATCGTCTCCTAATTTTTCAGGAGCAACAGTTATTACTTCAGCAAAAAAGAAAAACTGTTTTAAATTATTATTTATAGAATGAAATTCTTTTGTAATATGACCTACACATTCTGTATGCGTTCCATGTGCATGCGGATTAAAAAAAATGGAATTAAAATTTATAGCATCTTTTTTTCGCACACTCATTATTTTTTTAAAAGTAGGCGCTTTTTGATACCATGCAATTACATTGTCTTTAGTCATACGTAATGGCATAGAAATATCAATGGGTTTTGATAGATCTATTTGGTGTTTTTTTGAGTTGTGTTGGATTATTGCTAGCATAATTATCGTCATACTGAACTTGTTTCAGTATCTAATTCAAATCTAATAATAAATCTTTTAATTGTGGATTAAATTCCATTTCCAGTCTCTATGCCAATTTTTTAGTTGTTTCTCTCTTAGAATTGCTTGATTAATATCAGAAAACGTTTCGAAATAAATAAGATTCTTTAAACGATATTTGTTAGTGAATTTTGGCCCCAAACCATTAACGTGTTCTTCAACTCTTTTCATTAAATTAGAAGTAACTCCAATATAAAGCATAGTTCTGGTTTTATTTGTTAATATGTAAATATAGCTTTCTTTCATATTATACTCTGAAACAAGTTCAGAGTGACGTTAATTTCAAACCATAAACAAGTCACTAGCAATTCCATCAACTAAAAATTTACCTTTTTTGGTAGTTTTCAAAACACTTCGACTGAGCCTGTCTTGAGCTGGGTCGAAAGGCTCAGTGTGACATTCTTCAATAACCAGTAAGCCTTGATTAATAAATTTTACCGACCTCCTCAATAAATGGTCTTTAAAAGTTGTTCCGAAGTTTTGTTTAATTGTAGTTAATGAAATACCCCAAATAGTACGTAAACCTGTCATTATCGCTTCATTATATCTATCATTTATTGATAATTCTTCAACTTCTTGAGGTAAAATATCAGTTTGAATTGCTTTTATATATATAATATTGTTTGAAACATTCCAACTTCTGTGTTTACCATTAAAGGAATGTGCCGAAGGGCCAATTCCTAAATATGATTTACCTTGCCAGTACGAAGTGTTATGTTTTGAAAAATAATCGGGTTTTCCAAAATTTGAAATTTCATAATGTATAAAACCTTGTTTTTCTGTTTCTTCAACCAACATATTAAAATGTTTCAACGATTTATCTTCATCTATTGGCAAATATTTTCCTTTTTTTATAAAACTAGCTAATGCAGTTTTAGGCTCGACCGTCAATGCATAACTCGAAATGTGATTGACACCGAAATCAAAAGCTGTTTGTAAATTTTCTTTCCAGCGTTCATTACTCATTGTCGGAATTCCGTAAATCAGATCAATTGTAATATTATCAAAGTGGCGAGTTGCCACTGACAAAGATTCTTTTGTTTCTTTTGAGTTATGTGCGCGATTCATCGCTTTTAAATCGTCATCAAAAAAGGATTGGATTCCGATGCTTAGTCTGTTAATTCCAATTTTTTTATAATCATCATACAAACCTCTCGACTGCGCTCGAGGGGACATAAAATTAGCTTTGACCAAGTCATCTGGATTAGCTTCTAAGGTAATTTCAGGATCATTAATAACCTTATAATTTTGATAAATCGTATCAATCAGCAATCGCAATTCATCAATCGTTAATAAAGAAGGTGTTCCTCCTCCAAAATAAATAGTTTCTATGGTTTCGTTTTGGAGTTCGTTTTTACGGAGTATCAATTCTTTTACCAATGCCTGAATCATTTCATCTTTCCGCTTTAGCGAAGTAGAAAAATGAAAATCGCAATAAAAGCATGCTTGTTTACAAAAAGGAATATGGAGGTAGAGAGCCCCTCCTAACCTCCCCGAAGGGGAGAGATTTTCGATTATATTATCAGGAATAGTACTCAGTATTTAATATTTTGAATTCAACTAATTACCTTTAGATATTTTTATCATATCTTTTATTTCTTCAATGGAAAAAAGCTCTTTTCGTTTATGAATCATTGCGTGACAATTTGGGCAAACTGGGCGTAAATCATTTATAGGATTAGTTCCGCCTTCACCAGCAGTTGCAACTGGTTTTAAATGGTGAACATGAATATAGCCTTCTCCTACTTTACCATACATTTTTTCAAAGTTAAAATCACATATTGAACAAGAAAATCCATAATGGTCAATACACTTTTTTCTTGCAGATGGATCTCTTTCATATCGAGTTATTAAAACTTCATTTGGCTTACCTTCAGTATATACTTGTTTATTTAATTCTAATGGATTTGAAGTAACAACCACTTCCTCTTTTGATTCTCCATTAGTTGGTTTGTATTCAAATTTCCATACAAATTCGTTATTTTTAGTTTTAGATTTAGTCTTTGAAATAATTAATCCTCGTTTCCTCAAATGAGGAAAGTGTGCATCAACTCCTCTTTTTGTTCTACCACTTTCATCTATTAATTGTTGCATTGTAGCTCCTTTAATTAACATTTGATTAATAATACCTCCTTTTTTTCTATTACCTAACCAATATAAATTGTCTTTTAGCTTAATTTTACCTAACAATAAATCATTTGTTAATTTAATTCCTAACTCTCTTTCTGTTAACCTAACTCTACCCATTCAAATCTATTTATTAATATTTTAACACAATCCCTCTCTCCCTTTTTGAGGGTTAGGGGGCTTACTTCTTCCCCCTTCGGAGGCTAGAGGGCTTTACCCGTTTCTCATTCTGTTTTACAAAAGCACTCCAACCTGTATAGTTTTTACCAACACTTACTCTTCCCGCATTATAAAAATGACAAACAGCAGCCGCTAGACCATCTGTAGCATCTAAATTTTTTGGTAACTCTTTCAATCCTAATGTGTTTTGTAACATTTTCGCAACTTGCTCTTTACTGGCATTACCATTACCGGTTATTGCCATTTTTATTTTTTTAGGAGAATATTCGGTGATTGGTATTTCACGTGATAAGCCTGCTGCCATAGCAACACCTTGAGCGCGACCGAGCTTTAGCATACTTTGTACATTTTTACCAAAAAAAGGAGCTTCAATGGCAATCTCATCTGGGTTGTAAGTATCAATTAATTCAATAGTACGCTCAAAAATGAGTTTCAACTTGACATAATGGTCATCATATTTTTTTAAATGCAATTCGTTTAATTGCATAAACTGCATGTTTTTATTGACCACTTTGATGAGTCCGAACCCCATAATGGTAGTTCCCGGGTCAATGCCTAATATGATTTTTTCTGTATTCAAGCTTTATAAGATGCTTCTACTGCGCTCAGCATGACATTTAAGTTAATTTTATTACTTTGCGAATAGGGTATTTTTATTAGCCCATTTCTTTCAAAAAACAAAGTTAATGAATTAGATGTTAGGCATATTTTTTTGTAATAGCCATAGCTATTGCAAAAAAATATAACGAAGTCAGATTGTTTATTAACTTTGTTCCTTTAATAGGTTCTCAGACTTTTCAAAATACGGCTTCAAATTTTATTAGATTATCTAAATAGTCTTTCCAAAATTTTCCTTGTCTTTTAAAAAGTCTGAAAATTTTGATGTGAATGAGCTAATAAAAATACCCTAAATACAATTCGTTGCAACACAAAACTAAACAATTCTTATTCTTTCTGATAAAAATTACAATTGTAATTGGTGCTTTTTACTTTATCTACAATAAAATTGTACATAATGAGCGTGTTGGGTTTCAAGACTTTATAACACAGCTTGAAGGCAGCGTTTTTAAAAATTACACAACTATACTTATCTTATTAGGTTTTACTATCACCAATTGGTTCTTTGAAATCTTAAAATGGGGGACTCTTGCCTCATTTGTAAAAAAAATATCATTTACTGATGCCTTAAAACAAAGTTTAGGTTCATTGACAGCATCTTTATTTACCCCAAATCGTATTGGTGAATATGGTGCAAAAGCAATCTATTATCAAAAAGGAGATAGAAAAAAAATTATACTATTGAATTTGCTGAGTAATATGATGCAAATGACAACAACCGTCATTTTTGGTAGTATAGGGCTTATCTATTTTATCAGTCATTTTGAAGTTGATATAGAGTTTTATCGCTTTAGAAAACTTGTTTATATATTAGCGATCGTCTTAGCATTTATTTTGACTGGAAGTATTAAAAGCTATAAAAAAATAAGGGGTTTTTATATTGAAAAAATTATTGATTTTGATAAAAATTTGTCCTTAAAACTACATCTATATAATGGACTATACTCTATAGTAAGGTACTTGGTATTTTCACATCAATTTTATTTTTTATTACGCCTGTTTGGCGTTGAAACTGATTATATAACTTTGATGGCATTGATAACTTCTATGTATCTTTTGGCTTCAATTATTCCGGGTTTAGCACTGTTAGATTGGTTAATTAAAGGATCTGTTGCCATTTGGGTATTTAGTTTTATTGGTGTTAATGAATTGATAATCGTAACTATCACATTATTGATGTGGTTGCTAAATTTTGGATTACCAGCCATCATTGGAAGTTATTTTGTGTTGAATTTTAATTTTTCTAATCGCAAATGATGATTGTTTCAGTTATCATAGTAATATTTTATAGCTGTTTAATTATTGCTTTTATCATTGGTTTTGATAAGATTGAAAACTTTAATCCTGAAGGCTCTGTATCTAAAACTAAGTTTTCCATTGTGATTCCTTTTCGGAATGAAGCTCAGGCATTACCTGTTTTAATAAAAAGTTTAAAACAGCTTGATTATCCATCAGATAAATTCGAAATACTTTTTGTAGATGATGATTCTCAGGATGATTCGGTTGAAATAATTAATGGTTTTTTAGATAAACCTCTCGACTGCGCTCGAGGAGACATTAAGATTATAAAGAATAACCGAAAGTCAGATTCTCCTAAAAAAGATGCTGTTGAAACTGCCATTTGTCAAGCTAATTTTGATTGGATCATAACTACAGATGCCGATTGTCATGTTCCGCAAGATTGGTTAAAAACTTTTGATGCTTTTATTCAACAGTACCAACCTAAGTTGATTGCTGCTCCCGTATCGTATAATAATACAAATTCATTGTTAGAACAGTTTCAATTATTAGATCTGTTGAGTTTACAAGGGTCTACCATTGGAGGTTTTGGCATTGAGAAACCTTTTATGTGTAATGGTGCGAATCTATGTTATGAAAAACAGGCTTTTTTAGATATAAATGGTTTTGAAGGAAATGAGCATATCGCTAGTGGTGATGATATTTTTTTATTAGAAAAAATGATAGCCAACTATCCTGATAAAGTGCATTTTTTAAAATCCAACACAACAATTATACACACTAAACCTGAAGAAACACTTAAAAAGCTAATCTCTCAACGTATCCGTTGGGCAGCAAAAGCTACATCGTATAAAAATAACTTTAGCAAACTAGTAAGTATCTCTGTTTTTAGTATTAATTTTCTACTTATTCTGTTGTTTTTAGGGTGCATCATTGGCTATTATTCTTGGATAAATTTTATCATCATTTTTCTGGTTAAATTTTGTGTTGATTTTATGCTCCTATTTAAAACAGCAATATTCTTTAAACAGCAATCCGTACTAAAACATTATTTTTGGAGTAGTATTATATATCCGATTTTTATTATATTTATTGTACTAAGCTCATTTACATCAGGTTATTCTTGGAAAGGAAGAAGCTATAAGCAGTAGGTAGGTAGTCTTTTAAATAATATAAGGGCGAAAGTTCGAAGACGGGAGACCGAAGGTGTGACTGTAGACAAAAATACTATGCAAAATTAAATTCAACAAACAACTAATAAACTTATAATTCAAAAACAATCCTAATCAAACCATGTCTCTATTAAATTACCGCACTTCTAATCCTGCTTTTAGTAATTATGTATGGAAAAGTTCTCATTCAAAATCAAAAATGACCTTGAATGGTATTTTTTTTAAATCGTTATTCAGTATTGCTTTAGTAGGTCTAACTACTTGGTATGTGTGGGATTTGGTAGCAAAAGGTACTGACGTTAAATGGTATATTTCAGGTGGATTATTAGCTGCTATTTTTTTTAGTTTACTTACTTCATTTAAACGAAAATGGGCTCCTATTACTACACCCTTATATGCATTATCAAAAGGTTTTTTTCTAGGCGGAGTTTCTGCCTATGCTGAAGCTCGATTTCCAGGTATGCCAATGAAAGCTGTTAGTATTACCATACTTACATTTTTTGTAATGCTTATTTTATATAAAGCCAGAATTGTTATTGTAACCAAACAATTTAGAAGTGTTATTATTAGTGCAGCAATAACCATCATGTTTATTTATATTATCAATTGGATATTACGCATTTTTGGCTTGAGTTTACCATTTATTTGGGGTACATCATGGTTTGCAATCGGGTTTAATATAATTGCAGCCATTGTAGCTTCATTCTCATTGCTATTAGATTTAGATTTTATTGACAGAAAACTTTATAAAGCACCCAAATATTACGAATGGGTTGCTACTTGGGGTTTGTTGGTAACACTCATTTGGTTGTATGTTGAAGTATTACGATTGATGAAAAAGTTAGCTGTCAGGTTTTAAAAAAAACAGGGTATAGCAAATTTTATAATAGAACACAGATAATACTGATTAAGCTGACCTGCCTGCCGACAAGGTAGGTTTTACTGATTTATTAATAAATATCTGTGACAAATCATAAAAAGATCAGCGTCATCAGCGTTCCATTTCATCTTTTTAAGAGAAATTTGTCATGTGCCCAATAAAAACATACACTTTTATATTTCTAAAAAAATGAGTAGCTTGAAACAAATTAAATCAACTACATGAGCTGGCTCAATATCTTCCTAATATTCATTGCAATTGTAGCAACTGTAAGTATATTGATATATATTTTTCAAGAACGCTTTTTATTTCATCCTGAAAAATTATCAAAAGACTTTGTGTTTCAATACGAAAATCAAGAAGTTGAAGAATATAATATACAACTAAGTGATAAAGTACTCATAAATGGACTGCATTTTAAAACAAAGAACCCTAAAGGGGTTGTTTTTTATTTAAAAGGAAATTCAAGAAGCATCAAAGGTTGGGGCAAATTTGCTGTAGATTTCACCTTACATGATTGGGATGTAATTATGATGGATTACAGAGGCTTTGGAAAAAGTACCGGTAAGCGAACTCAGCAAACTATGAAAGACGATGTACAAGCAATTTATAATAAGATAAAAGAAAATGTAGATGAAAAATATATCATTGTTTATGGTCGTTCATTGGGTACCGGACTCGCTACAAAAATAGCATCTACAAATAGTCCTAAAATGTTAATATTAGCTTGTCCGTATTACAGTATGTCTAAAAATGTAAAGCGTTATTTACCTTTTATTCCTTTAGGATTGGTAATGCGCTTTTCAATGCCAACCTATAAATGGATTAAATATGTAAAGTGCCCAATAAAAATTATTCATGGCACAAATGACAAAGTAATTCCGATGAAATCGAGTTTTAAACTTTCAAAAATCAATCCCAAACGCACACGCGTATATCCGGTAATTGGTGGAGGTCATAAAAATCTTCATAATTATGAAAGTTACCATAGAGCATTAAAAGAGATTTTAAACTCAAAAGAGTTACAAGAAATAGATAGAGAACATACAAGTATCGATTTTATTAGAAAAAAAAGAAAGAAAAGTAATTAAATGCTTAAAAAATCTATCTTAGCAGTTGTTGGACTTTATTTATTAGTTTTGGTAGGACTCTATTTTTTTCAAGAAAAACTCATTTTTCAATCTAAAAAACTCACTAAAAATTTTACCTTTTCATTTGAAAAAGAGTTTGAGGAAATAAACCTTACAACTGAAGATAATTTCATTATAAACGCTTTACATTTTAAAGTCGAAAATTCTAAAGGTATTATTCTATATTTTCACGGAAATAAGGGAAGTCTAGAACGGTGGGGCGCTATTGCTTCTTCTTTTACAGACTATGGTTATGATGTTTTTGTAATGGATTATCGCGGTTATGGTAAAAGTACAGGAGTACGTAAAGAAAAGTACCTATATGATGATGCTTTACTATGCTATAACCATATAAAGAAATTGTATTCTGAGAATAACATCATCCTTTATGGAAGGTCATTAGGAGGCACTTTTGCAACATATGTTGCATCTAAACACAAGCCTAAAAAGTTGATATTAGAAGCTCCTTTTTATAATTTGGCAAATACAGCTGATTTCCATTATCCTTTTTCACCAACATTTTTATTGAGATATAAGTTTCCATCTAACGAATATATTACAGAGGTAACTTGTCCGATTGTCATTTTTCATGGAACTGAAGATAATGTTACTCCCTATAAAGGAGGTAAAAAATTATTTGAGAAAGCGACAATCAAAGACAAAGAATTTATAACTATTGACACCGGCACTCATCACAATTTAGCTACTTTTGAATTATATACAACTAAAATAAAAGAGTTGTTAAATTAGCAAAAATGAAAAATAATCCTGATGACTTAAAAAAAATATCAGAAGTAGTTTTAGATAAACTATGCATCTATTTGGAAACTAGTCAAAAGGGAAAGAAAAAAGCGCTCATCCAAAAACCTGCTGAAGAAATAGCAAAACTACTTCAACTAGAAATGTGGATTAAAGAAGGTGGACTTGACCCTACGTCAGTCAATCACTTTATAGATACCTATTTGGCAAATACACAACATATGCACCATCCACAATATATGGGACATCAAGTAGCTGTACCACATGTTGCTTCCGGAATTGCTGATTTTATACACGGTATTATAAATAATCCGATGGCTATTTATGAAATGGGTCCGGCTGCAGCAGTTATTGAGAAATTTATGGTCAATTGGATGCTAGATAAAGTTGGTTGGTTTAAAGGCTCACATTTAAGTGATTTTAATAGGTTAGTAAGTAATGGCGGTGGTGTTTTAACACATGGAGGTTCTTTGGCAAATTTAACTGCATTATCGGCTGCAAGAGCTTTTATTGCCCCTGACTCATGGACAAATGGCACACCTTCTGACTTAGTAATTTTAGCACCAGAAGAAGCACATTATTCTATTGCACGTTCTATTTCAATTATGGGAATGGGACAAAATGCAGTTATTCCAGTAGCTGTAAATGACTTAAAGGTAATGAAACCAGAAGCTTTACTTTCTACCTATCAAAAAGTAAAAGAAACTGGAAAAAGAGTAATGGCAGTTGTAGCAAATGCTTGTACTACAGCTACCGGATTATATGACCCACTTGACGAAATTGGTCATTTTTGTGAAGAGCATAAGATATGGTATCATATAGATGGTGCACATGGTGCAAGTGCCTTGGTTTCTGATAAAGAAAAACATTTATTAAAAGGTATTAATCGTGCCAATTCTTTGATTTGGGATGCTCATAAAATGATGCGAACATCATCACTTTGTGCAGCTGTCTTGTTTAAGGATTATCAAACGATGGAAAGAACATTCCAACAAAAAGGAAGCTACATTTTTCATGACAAAGTAGCTCTAGGTTTTGACACATTACCATATACTGTTGAATGTACCAAAGCAGCAATTGGAACAAAATTATTTTGGGTCTTAGCTGCCGAAGGAGAAAAAGGAATAGCAACATATATTGAAGATACCTACAGTAATACCCGTCAATTTTACCAACTCATAAATCAACATCCCGATTTTTATTGCCCTTATGTCCCAGAAGCTAATATTTTATGTTTTCAATATACCAAATTTGGTACTGATAATGATTTTCAATTACAAATTCGTAATGAAATTGTTCATAGAGGCAATTTTTATATCACCTCAACTGAGCTAAATAATATTAGGTATTTACGTTTGACTGTTATGAATAACTTAACCAAAAAAAGTCATATTAAAGCGTTGATTAAAGAAGTCATTAAAGTTGCCTATGATATAAAATCTTTAGAATGAAAAAATTAGTGAACTCTAATGTTAACAATCAAATAACCCTTGGTTTAAAAGAAAACTGGTTTCAGTTTAGCGTACTTATTTTAGTTAATGCTTTTGTTGGTGGAATGGTAGGTTTAGAACGCTCTATTCTACCTCAAATAGCTGAAAAGGAATTGGGTATTGATAGTAAAACTGCCATCTTATCTTTTATTATTGCTTTTGGTATCACCAAAGCCATCACTAATTACTTTACAGGTAAATTAGCCAATAGTTTTGGTAGAAAAAATTTATTGATTTTAGGATGGATCATTGCATTACCCATTCCTTTTTTATTGATCTATGCTGAAAGTTGGAATGTTGTAATTTTTGCCAACTTATTGTTAGGTATCAATCAAGGTTTATGTTGGTCTACTACTGTTGTGATGAAAATTGATCTGGTAGGAGAAAAAGATAGAGGCTTAGCTATGGGATTGAACGAATTTTCGGGCTATTTTGCTGTAGGACTTGTCGCTTTTCTAACATCAATTATTGCTGAAAATTATGGTTTAAGACCTTACCCGTTTTATTTGGGTATTGTCATTTCTATGTTGGGATTATTATTTTCTATTTTTATTGTAAAAGATACCAGAACTCATGTTGCTGTTGAACAAGAAAAAAATACCTCTAAAAAAATTGATAATATCTTTTTAGACACCACATTTACAAACCCTAATTTAAGTGCCACTACCCAAGCAGGATTGGTCAATAATTTAAATGATGGGATGATCTGGGGCTTATTACCTGTGTTGCTTTTAACACAAAATTTTACATTACAAGATATCGGAATTATCGTTGGTGTGTATCCAACCGTTTGGGGCTTAAGCCAATTATTTACCGGAAGATTTGCTGACATCTATTCCAATAAAAAAATATTGTTTTTAGGAATGCTTTTACAAGGTGTTGCCATTATTCTACTCGCTTATACAAGCACAAAAAGTATCTATATTTTACTTTGTGTAATTTTAGGTTTGGGTACGGCATTGGTATACCCAACCTTTTTGGTAGTCATTGCCAATAATAGTAGCCCGGATCAACGTGCAGAAAGTATTGGTGTATTTAGATTATGGAGAGATTTAGGTTATGCCATAGGCGCCTTACTTTCAGGAATTATCGCTGATATTTTTGGTATATTTTATGCCATTATCGCCATAGGAATTATTACTGTATTATCATCAATTATTATCCAACTACGAATGAAAGAAAACTAATTATTTATGCAAACCCATATTGCTTTATTACGTGGTATCAACGTCAGTGGTCATAAAATAATTAAAATGGTCAACCTAAAAACCTCATTTGAGGGCTTGGGCTTTAAAGATGCTGTAACCTACATTCAAAGTGGAAATATTGTTTTTAAATCAGGTAAAAATAACAAAAAAGATCTCGAAAAAATAATCCTTTTTTAACAGATACAGAGAAAGATCCTAAAGTATTTTATGTTATTTTTTTGCAAGATAAGTCTCAACAAAAATATGTTGAAAAGCTACAAGAAGTTGATTATAGTCCTGAGGAATTAGTTTTTGATGATAAGATAGTCTATTTCTATGCCGCTTATGGTGCAGGTAGAACAAAATTGAATAATTTTTTTTTTGAAAAAAACTGAAAGTAAGAGCTACTTCTCGTAATTGGAGAACGACGAATAAATTGTTAGAAATGGCTGATTCGATTTAAAAATTAATATCCCCGAAAGGGTTTCAAACTCTTTTGGGGTTACAATTTAGAATGTGATAAGGTGACTCAAAGTCATCCTATCACTGCAAATAGTTTCCATATAATATAACAATAGAAAAAGACAAATTTGTAACGGATATTTCCTGCAAGGTTTGAAAGACCTTGTAGGTGCATTGTAATTATCTCAGAATTCCCCAATTCTTGTAAATATTCTACAGAGATGACCAGAATTATAATTAATCTAAACAATCTTGCAACCCTTCTTCAATCAAATCATATTCAAATGTAAAACCTTTATTCTTAATTTTATCATTCTCCAAATACTGACTTTCCAATACTAAAGCAGACATTTCACCAAGCACTAATTTCATTACAAAATTAGGAATATTAGGTAACCATAGCGGTTTTTTGAGTTGTTTAGCTATTACTTTTGTCATTTCTAAATTGTTAACTGGTGTAGAGGCAACTGCATTGTAGTTACCAGATAAGTTTTGCTCGACAATAAATAAAAACATACGAGCTAAATCGCTTATATGAATCCACGATTGAAACTGTTTACCATTACCAATAGCCGATCCAAAACCTAACTTAATTGGTTTTATCATTTGCGGTAAGGCACCACCGTTTTTAGAAAGTACAATGCCTATTCTCAATTTTGAAACAGCAATATTTAAATCATTTATTTTATCTACTTCTTGCTCCCATTCATGAACAACTTTTCCTAAAAAACTTGAGCTCATTTCTGTTTCTGTTTCTTCATACTGTTTAGTTAATGATGATGGGTAAATTCCCAATGCTGAAGCTGAGCAAAAATGCGTTACTGCATGGTTGTTTTCTGATAATAGTTGATACAATAATCTTACTGAATCAAGCCGACTATTTCTAATCTTGACTTTATGTTTAGAAGTCCATTTTTTTGAAACTGAAGCGCCTGCTAGATTGATGATGATATTAATTCCGTTAAGACAATTAATGTCAACTTCTCCTGTAAACGGATTCCAATAAAATCCTTTATAATTATTTTGAGTAATTATTTTAGCTTTGTTGGTCGTTAAATAATGAACAGTATAATTTTTCTGTAAACAAAGTTTAACAATTTCGGTTCCAACCAGACCGGTAGCTCCTGTAATTAATAGCTTCAATTCTTTAAGATTAACAAAGTTTTTATATTAAATATCTTTTGTATGGCGATAATATGTTTTTATAAGGAGCTGTCTAAAAAGTAATACTTTATGTCAGTTTGAGCCTTTCCGCTATCGCTCAAGACAGGCTAAAGGCGAAAACTATAATTATCTAAAAACAAGAACCTTTCGACTGCGCTCAAGGAGACAATTCGTTCAATTTTTGTCTTTTTAGGCAACCTTATTTTCCAAAAAATCGTTCTATAATTCCATCTGCATTCAGCCAAAAATAAATTACTAACAACAACACTATTATCAATAAAATTGACCTAATATAATTTGGTTTTTTCCGTTTTCTTATTCTATTAAATTCCATAACTAAGTAAATTTTAATAGTTCAAAAATAGGCTATTTATTATTTAACGAATTTGAATAATTATGATTTTAAGAAGTTTGATTATTAAAATATTTTGAAGGCGAAGTCCCCATCAGCTTTTTAAATGATTTATTAAACGTTGTTTTTGAGTTAAAGCCTGCTTCTTGTGCGAGACCAAAAAAAGTAAGATTCTTAACTTTATCCGTTTTGGCCAGTGCAACAAATTCTTTGATACGATAATAGTTCACATATTCAAAAAAATTCATTCCAATATTTTCATTTAATAAACGCGCTAATTCTGGGTTATTAACACCTAACATTTCAGCAAGTTCAGTTTTGAGTAACTTGTTATTTAGGTAAGGTTTCTTTTCTTCCATTAGTTTTTCTAACTGAATTTTCAATTCGTTTAAATCGATTAAAGTTAGCTTAGATTGTGTATACTTTCGAATGTTTTCTATAGGTTTCATTCTAAATAAATCAGGAGTAATCATTCCATAATAAGCTATAAACAAAATAATAAATGTTATACTCAGCCAAATAACTCCTCGCGTTTGTATTTCTAACATTTCAAAACCAAAAATGCTTATAAAATAAACAGTAATCCAGGACAACAGACATAACCCAATGGCAATTAGAAAATTAAGAAAAAATTGAGTTTTAATAGAATAACTTAATTCGTTGTGTAAATTTTTACGAAAACGTAGGAATAGCTGTAAACTTAGCAACCAATAGGTACTATTAAATAGTAATCCTATTCCTACTAATATGGTAACAATTTGAAATAATTCACCACTTTTAATTCTAGTATTAATAACTTCATTAGAAGGTAGCATATAATAAAACACCACAAAAAGAGTATAAAAGAATCCTGGTATATAATGCACTAAATCCTTATAAGAAAAACGTTTATTTAATAACGAAGATCTAGTGAATAGGTAAATAGTAGATCCAAATAACAAAATAGCAAACTCAGAGAAAGCAATAAGTCGATGATTTTTTCCATAAATTTCAAATGTGTACAATACTCGACCACTAAGACCTATTAATAAAACAACTATTAAAAAGGCGATATACCCATTTATGTTTTTCCTTTTCTTAGGCGAAATGAAGTAAACACACAATAAGAATACGCTTTGGAGAAAGCCAAAATACACAAGTTGATTTAATACTATCGTCATATAATATATGCTCAAAAGAATATTAAATATCTAAAATATTTAATTAATAACAAACTGATTCACATGCTTAATATCATCATGATTCATTTTTAAATTTTTCTTATAAAACAATTCAAACGCAGCTTTACTCTTCCATTGAGTAATGACTTGATAATCTGGATTATAATAATACCCAAAAGGAGATTTTCCATTCATTAATTCTATAATAATTTGTCCGCCAGCATTATTAGATTTTCGTATCCAATTTTTTTTAAATTTTTCAAATTGTATTCCTTTACCCTCTTTTTGCCAGTAAGATGTTACAACAAGGTATTTATCATTGTTAATTTTAAATGAAATATCATTTGGCATTTCATAGTACGTTAGACCAAAGAAAGACCAAATATTCTGGCGCTGTACATGAAAATCCGGCACTTTATCTTCAATCTCAGCAATAAATTTCTCGCGTTTTTTTACATTTTCCCATGTTCCAAAAATTAGACTTTGAGGTTGATGATTCCCTTGGGTATATTTAGTAATACTAAATCCTGCCAATGATTTATAGCTCATCTGCATAGCAACTGGAATAGCAGTCTTTTTAAAGGTATCAAATAGATTATCTGTATCTGGTTTGGTAGAAAGTATGAGAATATCTAATACTTCTCCTTTTTTTAAGTTATATGTTTTTATAGTAGATTGCGCATTGAGGTTTAGACCAAATGTATACATTAAAAATATTAAAATTGGATATTCTAAAAGCTTCATAAGATTATTTTTATTATTATTAATTTTATTTTAAGGCAAATGTATATAGACATGTTATTAATACGTAAAAAAACGAAGCCATAAAGGTACTAATACGGTATATGCACTTAAATAATGTAACATATACAAAGTTGCAAAAAGAAACATTTTTAATTTTGATGTGTTTTCTAAGAAAACACTAAGTATCTTTGCAGACTTAAAAGCCGATAGCAAAACGACGAATGAAAAACATTAGAAACTTCTGCATTATAGCCCATATAGACCATGGTAAAAGTACCTTGGCTGATAGATTATTAGGTTTTACTGACACCGTAACCGAAAGAGAATCAAAAGCCCAGTTATTAGACAATATGGATCTGGAGCGTGAGCGTGGTATCACTATTAAAAGTCATGCTATACAAATGGATTATGAAGCCAATGGAGAAAAATATGTATTAAATCTTATTGATACTCCGGGACATGTTGATTTTTCTTATGAAGTATCTCGTTCTATTGCTGCGTGTGAAGGTGCTTTATTAATAGTAGATGCTGCACAAAGTATTCAGGCGCAGACCATTTCAAATCTATATTTGGCGCTAGAAAATGATTTAGAAATTATTCCCATATTAAATAAAGTAGATTTACCAAGTGCAAATCCTGAGGAAGTTACTGATGATATTGTTGATTTGTTAGGTTGTGATCCTGAAGAAGTGATTCATGCCAGTGGAAAGACTGGTTTTGGCGTTGAAAATATTTTAGAAGCAATTATTGAAAGAATTCCTGCTCCAAAAGGTGATGTAAATGAGCCACTGCAGGCATTGATATTCGATTCTGTTTACAATTCATATCGTGGTGTTGAAACCTATTTTAGAGTGTTCAATGGAGAGGTTAAAAAAGGACAACGTATTAAATTTATATCTACAGATAATGAATATTTTGCAGATGAAGTTGGTACTTTAAAGTTAAATCAAGTCCCTAAGCAGAGTATCAAAGCCGGTGATGTAGGCTACTTAATTACCGGAATTAAAATTGCTAGTGAAGTAAAAGTCGGTGATACTATTACCGATGCTAAAAACCCTACTCAAAATAGTATTGAAGGTTTTGAAGATGTAAAACCAATGGTTTTTGCAGGTATTTACCCTGTTGATACAGAAGATTACGAAGAGTTACGTAATTCAATGGAGAAATTACAACTGAATGATGCTTCTTTAGTATTTCAACCTGAAAGTTCAGCAGCATTAGGTTTTGGTTTTAGGTGTGGCTTTTTAGGAATGCTACATTTAGAAATTATACAAGAACGTTTAGAGCGTGAGTTTGATATGACGGTTATTACAACAGTTCCAAACGTATCTTATCATGCTTTTACAAATAAAGATCCCGACGAGATACTATTGGTAAACAATCCTTCAGATTTACCTGAACCTTCAAAATTAAATAGGGTTGAAGAGCCTTATATAAAAGCCTCTATCATTACAAAATCAGACTTTGTAGGTCCGGTAATGAGTTTATGTATTGAAAAAAGAGGAGAAATAACTAATCAAACCTACTTAACCACTGAAAGAGTAGAGTTGACTTTCGATATGCCTTTGGCTGAAATTGTTTTTGATTTTTATGACCGATTAAAAACTGTTTCTAAAGGATATGCATCCTTTGATTATCATCCAACAGGAATGAAAACTTCAAAATTGGTACGGGTTGATATTTTATTAAACGGACAATCGGTTGATGCCCTTTCTGCATTAATTCATGCAGATAGCGCGTATGGTATCGGTAAAAAAATGTGTGAAAAACTACGTCAGTTGATACCTCGTCAACAATTTGATATTCCAATACAAGCAGCAATTGGCGCAAAAATAATTTCGCGTGAAACTGTAAAGGCACTCCGTAAAGACGTTACTGCAAAATGTTATGGTGGTGATATTTCGCGTAAACGTAAATTATTGGAAAAACAGAAAAAAGGTAAAAAACGAATGCGTCAAGTTGGTAATGTTGAAATACCTCAAGAAGCGTTTATGGCTGTATTGAAATTGAATGATTAATTGATAATTTTCTCTCGTCTAAGAAAAGTGTCTAAACTATCTGCCACATCAAAACAATTACTGACTTTTGAAATTTCATTGCAATATCTTGAATCTAATTTATGTGATTTGCAATCAAAATCAGATAAGTTAATTTCTTCAAAATTTTTATTGATTGTTTTACACTGTTTATAAAGACTTTCAATAGTCTTATAATTGCTTGGATCAATACCATTTTTCAAAAGAGATCCTTTTAAAAAATTTTCAATAGCATACTGTGCATTTTTGCAAACTACATAAGATACTACATCTTCTTTAGGTCTAAACAATTCTTCATTAGCTTCATTTAATTTTTCAACGGCATCATCGAATAATTCATTGGCTTTTGATTTCATAATAAAAAAAGTAATTAAATAAATAATGATAAGTGAGTTAGATGAGTTTGAGTCATCTAATCACTTTTCTTAACTTACATATCTCTATAAAGCTCTAGTCGCTCCCACTTAGTTTCAACCTCTTCTTGAGCTTGTTTCAATAATTCCGCTCCTAGTTCTGCATTTTCTTTCACAACTCGTGTAAAACGCGTTTCGTTATACATAAATTCGCTTAGAGGTACACTAGGTGGTTTAGAGTCTAACTTAAATTTTTTTCCTTTTGGTTTGGACGGGTTAAATCTAAATAATGGCCAATACCCTGTTTCAACAGCTTTTGTTTGTTGTCGGACACCATTTTTTAAATCATAACCGTGTTCAATACATGGAGAATAAGCAATAATTATTGATGGACCCGGATAAGCCGTAGCTTCTTCAATAGCCTTAAGGGTTTGTAGATCTTTAGCTCCCATTGCAACTTGAGCTACATATACGTTTTCATAAGAAATAGCCTGTAATGCCAGACTTTTCTTACTAGTTCTTTTTCCTGATATTGAGAATTTAGCACTTGCGCCCAATGGAGTAGCTTTAGAGGTTTGTCCGCCTGTATTGGAATAAACTTCGGTATCTAATACCATAATATTAATATCTTCTCCAGATGCCAATACATGATCAACACCTCCATAACCAATATCATAGGCCCAACCATCACCCCCAAGTATCCAAACAGCTTTCTTACGGAGGTATTGAGTTAATTGATTTAACTTAACTGCATCATCATTATTATCAATATATGACAAGGTTTTTTTAAGTGCTTCTATCTGAACAAATTTCTCTTCTTTTTGAGCTTCTGTTTCTTCGGGATTATTTATAATAGCTTCTAATAATTGGCTACCAACTAATAATTCTAATGATTTTAATAAATCAACTGCTATCTCTTGTTTTTTTGATAGCGCCAATTTCATACCAAAACCAAATTCTGCATTATCTTCAAATAGTGAATTTGCCCAAGCCGGACCTCTACCAAACTTATTAGTTTTGTAAGGTGTCGTTGGTAAATTACCTCCATAAATAGATGAGCACCCCGTAGCGTTCGCAATTAAAATACTATCTCCATATAATTGGGTCAGTAGTTTAATATAAGGTGTTTCTCCACAACCTGAACAAGCTCCTGAAAATTCAAATAACGGTTCTAAAAATTGAGACCCTTTTATATTGGTAATTTGTAATGCTGCCCGGTCATAATCAGGTAATTTGATAAAATAATCCCAATTAATGTTTTCTTCAGTATCAACATCCAATTTTTTTCTCATATTGATAGATTTAAAATTCTCTATCTCTTTACTCTCTGCAGGGCAAACAACTACGCACAGATCACAACCTGTACAATCTTCTGGTGAAACTTGTAATATATATGATTCTGAATCGCTCGTAAAAGGTCTTCCTTTTGCCGCTACTGTTTTTAAAGATGATGGTGCATTCTTCAACTCTTCATTAGGAACAACTTTAGCTCTAATTGCAGCATGCGGACAAATAGCAACACATTTATTACATTGTGTACATAAATTTTCATCATCCCAAATTGGAATAAAATCGGCTATTCCACGTTTTTCATATTGTGCGGTGCCAGTTGGAAATGTGCCATCTACAGGAAAAGCACTTACTGGAAGTTCATCACCTTTTCCCAGTAATATTTTCCCTAAAACTTCTTTTACAAATGCATCTGCATTACCGGTCATTATTGGTTTTAATTGTTTACCATTTATTACTTGCTTAGAGTACGTTACTTTTTGAAGATTTTCTAATGATTTGTCAACAGCGTTGAAATTCATTTGTACAACTTTATCTCCTTTATGAGAATACGATCTTATAATAGCATCCTTTATTTTCTGAATGGCTTCTTCTTTTGGTAAAATTCCGGAAATAGCAAAGAAGCACGTTTGTAAAATGGTATTCGTTCTTTTCCCCAGATTTGCTTCTTGAGCAACTTTAGTGGCATCAATAACATAAAACTTCAATTTTTTTTCTATAATCCGGTTCTGCATTATTTGAGGTAACTCATCCCAAATAGTTGTATTAGAAAATGGAGAATTTAATAAGAATGTGCCTCCTTTCTTAATATTCTTTAAAATGTCATATTTTTCAATAAAATTGAATTGGTGGCAGGCAATAAAATCAGCAGTATTTATTAAATAAGTAGAATAAATAGGTTCAGGTCCAAAACGCAGATGCGACACAGTTTGTGCGCCGGCCTTTTTTGAATCATATACGAAATAGCCTTGAACATAATTATCTGTTGTTTCTCCAATAATTTTAATAGAGTTTTTATTAGCACCAACAGTTCCGTCAGACCCCAAACCAAAAAACATACAGCCAAATGTTGACTTTTTGGTATTAAATACAGAGTTATATGCTAAACTTGTATGACTTACATCATCATTAATACCTATAGTGAAATGGTTTTTAGGTTTATCTTTTAATAACTCATCATAAATTCCTTTTACCATTGCCGGATTAAATTCTTTTGATGATAATCCGTAACGACCACCAACTATAACCGGCATTTTTCTTTCACTTTCGGCAAATGCAGTAATAACATCCTGATATAAAGGTTCTCCTATACTTCCCGGTTCCTTGGTTCTGTCTAAAACAGCAATTTTTTTAGCCGTTTTCGGCAATTCATTTATAAAATGATCAATAGAGAATGGTCTGTATAAACGAACAAATAAAGTGCCTACTTTTTCGTTTTGGCTTACCATAGTATCAACTGTTTCTCTAACTGCACCTTCACCGGAACCCATAATTACTATTACTCTCTCTGCTTCAGGATGACCTACATAATAAAACAAACTGTATTTACGACCCGTGTGTTTATAGAACTCATCCATTACTTCCTGAACGATTTCAGGAACTTTTTCATAATATAAATTTGCTGCCTCTCTTGCCTGAAAGAATACATCAGGATTCTGAGATGTTCCTCTTATAACCGGATTGTCAGAATCTAATGATCTCTTTTTATGCGCCATTATTTCATCTTCGGGCATCATGGTCTTAATAATATCATCAGGAATGGCATCAATTTTAGAAATTTCATGTGAAGTTCTGAAACCATCAAATATATTTAAAAATGGCACTCTGGAGCGCAATGTGGCTACTTGAGAAATTAAAGCAAAATCCATTGCTTCTTGTACAGAGCCTCCAAATAACATAGAAAACCCTGTTTGCCTGGTTGCCATTACATCAGAATGATCTCCAAAAATTGATAATGCATGGGTTGCAATTGTTCTTGCCGCTACATGAATTACTGTTGGTAACAATTCCCCTGCTATTTTATACATGTTGGGTATCATCAACAATAAGCCTTGAGAGGCTGTAAATGTGGTTGTTAATGCTCCTGCCTGTAAAGATCCGTGAACAGTACCGGAAGCACCGCCTTCACTTTGCATTTCAACGATCCTTGGAATATTATTCCAAATATTTTTTTCTCCTTTTGAACTAAAAACATCCACATGTTCACCCATTGGTGAAGCAGGCGTAATTGGATAAATAGCACAAACTTCATTCGTTTTATGAGCAATTCTAGCAACCGCTTCATTTGCGTCACAAATTAGTTTTAGGGATTTTTTTTCCATGAGAGACTTAATTATGTTGTAGTGCTTTTATTAACAAGTAAATACATCGCATAAGTATTTTATGAAATTCATAAATTACTAGCGGTATTAAAAATATTTTTTAGAATTGTGATAAAAGTAATAACAATATAGGCTACAGAATATGATATTTATCAGGTAAGAAAACAACTCTTTTTAACATAGCTCTACCACCATTTGTGTGGGAATTGACAATTTATTATCTTAGATAAAATCCAATATCCAATTTTATGTTGGAAGACGGGAGACCGATGACCAATGTACTATCCAATATATCCATTTGACTTTAGTTTAGGCTCTATTTTTCTTCCGTCTCCCGTCACCGGACTTCCGACCAATTAAGGTTACCTTTATTATCCCGATCCCAACACTTCCAACATTCCCCGAAAAAATAGGGCAAGCAGTGGAAGAACCTTTAACATTAATCAGAAACTCACTTATCTGTTGAAACAAGAAAATTAAATTGCACAGTTAATTTCTCTAACGCAATGGACAGCTACTCACCATGTAACCAAGCCTTTTTCTCTAATAACTTTTCTTCTGTTTCTACATGATCTTCATCAGGCACACAACAATCTACCGGACAAACAGCAGCACACTGAGGTTCTTCATGAAAACCTTTACATTCTGTACATTTATCAGATACGATAAAATAGAATTCATCGGAAACCGGTTCGTTTTCAGCATCTGCATCTACCTCTTCCCCACCAAGTGTTGTTACCATACCACTTAAGGCTGTTTCATCAGAATAAGACCACTCTTGATCTGGTTCATAAATTGCATTATTTGGGCACTCTGCAACACAAGCATCACAATTAATGCATTCGTCTGTTATAATAATAGCCATATTTATTTATTTTTTAATTAGTATTTTTAAGCAAATTTAAAGTTGAATTAGTAACTTTTATGTGACATAAATCATATTTCATTTTAAAAAGTAAAATTATTTTTGACACCAAAATATTGAAACTAATCAAAATTTTGATAAATTTAAACAAAATTTTCAAATTAGCATAAACTTATGATTACAGCTAAAACAAAAAACAAACAAGAAATATTAGAAGCAGTAGTTATCAGATTTGTTGGAGACTCAGGTGATGGAATGCAATTGACAGGAACTCAATTTACTGATACTTCGGCAATGTTTGGTAACGATGTTGCAACTTTTCCTAATTATCCTGCTGAGATTAGAGCTCCTCAAGGCAGTTTATATGGTGTTTCCGGATTTCAAGTACATATAGGTAGTATAGAGATCAGTACTCCCGGTGAAGATTTAGATTTACTAGTTTGTATGAACCCTGCAGCTTTAAAAACAAATTTAAGTGCTTTAAAAGCTGGTCATACTATCATCATTGATACTGATTCTTTTACCAAGAAAAATCTTGAAAAAGCTTTATATGCGAGTAATCCATTGGAAGATGATAGTTTAAATAATTACAGAGTTATTGAAATTGCCATGACCTCTTTGACAAAAGAAGCTTTAAAAGACATTAAAGGATTAGATAATAAAAGTATTACCCGAAGTAAAAATATGTTTGCGTTGGGAATGGTATATTGGATGTATGATAGAGATATGAATTATACCTTAGAATTCTTTGATAAAAAATTTAAAAGCAAACCTTTAATTGCTGAAGCTAATTCAAAAGTTCTGAAAACAGGTTTTTACTTTGCTGAAACGTTAGAATTAATTCCAAATTCATATTCTATTTCCCCTTCTAAAATGCCAAAAGGTACCTATAGAATTATCAATGGAAATCAAGCTACAGCTTGGGGGTTTCTAGCTGCAGCTGAAAAAAGTGGATTAGAATTATTTTTAGGTTCTTATCCTATAACACCAGCTTCTGATATTTTACACGAACTTGTAAAACATAAACATTTAGGTGTAAAAGCTTTTCAGGCAGAAGATGAAATTGCTGGAATTACCTCTTCAATAGGAGCTTCTTTTGCAGGAGATTTAGCCATAACAACAACATCAGGACCAGGTTTGGCTCTAAAAGGCGAGGCTGTTGGTTTGGCAATGATTCTTGAATTACCTTTAGTGATTGTAAACGTACAACGTGGTGGACCATCTACCGGTTTACCCACAAAAACAGAACAATCTGATCTATTACAAGCCATGTATGGTAGAAATGGCGAAAGCCCGCTAATTGTAATTGCTGCAAGTACACCTGCAGATTGTTTCGATTGGGCTTATGAAGCTGCCAGATTAACACTACAACACATGACACCAGTTTTATTATTAACTGATGGATATATTGCCAACGGCTCTGAACCTTGGAAGGTTAAATCAATCAATGACATGCCTCCCATTTCACACAAACAAATAAGTGGTGGTGATCCTGAAAAATGGAATGTTTATGATAGAGATGCAGTAACTTTAGCTAGAGAATGGGCAATACCTGGAACTAAAGGATTTGAACATCGTGTTGGGGGGTTAGAAAAAGATAAGGTTACTGGTAACGTTTCTTATGTTCCTGAAAATCATGAATATATGACCCATATTAGAGATGAAAAAGTACAAAGAGTACAAAATAGTATTCCTGATTTGAAATCAGATTTTAATGAAGAAGGAGGTTTACTGGTTGTAGGTTGGGGAGGAACTTTCGGAAGCTTACATTCTGCTACTAAACAATTCAATAAAAAAGGGTATAAAATTGGGCATGCACACTTCAATTATATCAATCCGTTTCCAAAAAACACAGAGGCACTATTTTCAAAATTCAAAAAAATTGTTGTTTGTGAATTAAATTCTGGTCAATTAGCTACTATATTAAGAGGTAAGTTTCCAAACATTGAATTTTCTCAATACAATAAAATGCAAGGCTTACCATTTGGTGCTAGCGAACTTATACAAAAATTTAATACACTTATAAAATAATTATGACTCAAGCAACAAAATATACATTTAAAGATTTTGCCAGTGATCAAGAAGTAAGGTGGTGTCCGGGTTGTGATGATTACGTAATATTGCGAGCAATGCAAAAAGCGTTACCCGAAATGGGCGTTAAAAAAGAAGATGTTGTATTTATTTCAGGTATTGGATGTTCATCTCGTTTCCCATACTATATAGATTCTTTTGGTATGCATAGTATTCATGGTAGAGCCCCAGCAATTGCAAGTGGAGTGAAATTAGCAAATCCTGATTTAAGCGTTTGGGTTATTACCGGTGACGGTGATTCATTAGCCATAGGAGGTAATCATTTTATTCATGTATTGAGAAGAAATCTAGATTTAAATATCATTCTATTTAACAATGAAATTTATGGTCTAACAAAAGGTCAGTTCTCCCCCACTTCACTCATAGGTCAAAAGACAAAAACTTCTCCTTACGGGAATACTCAACCTCCTTTTTCACCAGGTGAACTAGCGTTGGGGGCTCAAGCACGATTTTTTGCAAGAATTGGAGGAAATACCCCTAAAGAAATGACTCAATTATTCATCGAAGCCGAAAAATTTAAAGGAACCTCTCTAATTGAAGTACTACAAAATTGTCCGATATTTAATGATGGTTGTTTTA
Organism: uncultured Flavobacteriaceae bacterium; assembly: GCA_964463085.1. Classification (GTDB taxonomy): domain Bacteria; phylum Bacteroidota; class Bacteroidia; order Flavobacteriales; family Flavobacteriaceae; genus Aureibaculum. Next base: position 39,835 of record CAYXAZ010000023.1, read on the forward strand.
AAGATATAACTGACAAAGCTGTACGAGCCGACAGACAAATACACCTTGAACATGACAAGCCAATGATCTTTGGAAAAGAACGTGATAAAGGTTTGGTATTAAATGGCTTAAAATTAGAAATAGTAACCATTGGAGAAAATAATGTAACTGAAAATGACCTATTAGTACATGATGTCAAAGAGCCTGATACTACTTTACATTCAATGCTGGTTAGATTAGAATATCCTGTAGCAACAGGTATTATTAGAGCTGTTGAAGAATTAACTTTTGAAGCAAGAGAAGAAGCTTTAACAAATGAAGTGAAAGCAAACTCAAAATTTAATAAAGTGGATGATCTGTTTTTCTCTGGAGAAACGTATGAGGTTTAAATAATCAAATCCCAAAACACAAATAACAAAATTGTAAATCGTAAATAAGCATGGGTTCAGAAGCCATCATAGTATTTTTCCTAGCAGGCGTAGTTATGGTTGCTGGCGCAAACTTTATGTCGAATATGATTTCACATAAGTCAGACAACCCTCAAAAACGAGAACCTTATGAAAGTGGTATGACAACCATTGGACCTACTTGGGTTCAATTCAAAGTTGGCTATTATTTATTTGCCATATTATTCTTAATTTTTGATGTAGAAGTAGCATTTTTAGTTCCTTGGGCTGTAGTATTTCAAGATGTTGGAGCTGTTGCCTTTATTGAAATACTCATTTTCCTATTTATTTTAGGACTAGGTTTACTATACGCATGGAAAAAAGGAGCATTACGATGGGAGTAGATAAAAAAAGCTTTTTAAAACAAGTTGAACCTGAAGGATTAAAACAAATTGTTCCTAAAGATTTCCCCGGAAAAGTAATTCCCGCAGGAAATGGTGCTAATATCATGGTTACTACCTTAGACAAGGTGATAAATTGGGGGCGATCAAATTCACTTTGGTCACTTTATTTTGGCACCAGTTGTTGTGCCATTGAAATGATGCAAACCGGTGCTTCTCGCCACGATTATTCAAGATTCGGTTTTGAAGTAGCAAGACCTTCCCCCAGACAAGCCGATCTAATTATTATCGCAGGAACTATTGTAAATAAAATGGCACCTGTGCTAAGACGTTTGTACGACCAGATGGCAGAGCCTAAGTATGTCATTGCTATGGGAGCTTGCGCTATTTCTGGAGGACCATTTTTTTACAATTCATATTCTGTTGTAAAAGGTGCAGATCATGTGATTCCTGTAGATGTCTATGTGCCTGGTTGTCCGCCAAGACCTGAAGCTTTATTAGAAGGAATGCTCATGCTTCAAGACAAGATACGAACTGAAAATATGAAACATAAGAAGAATCCTATTGATGGATTTGATGAAGGGTTATAAATAAGAGAATAGAGAATAGAGAATAGAGAATAGAGAATAGAGAATAGAGAATAGAGA
>CAYXAZ010000024.1:0-41060 GCA_964463085.1 uncultured Flavobacteriaceae bacterium
TACAAAAAGCCATTAAAAAAGCATTAAAAAAAGGATATACTTTTGGAGCGTCAACAAGAAATGAAATTAAACTTGCGAAGATAGTTTGTAATGCTTTTCCGGATATGGATAAAGTCCGTTTTGTAAGTTCAGGTACTGAAGCCGTGTTAAGTGCTATTCGTTTGGCTAGAGCATTTACAGGCAAAGATAAAATCATCAAGTTTTCAGGTTGTTATCATGGACATTCAGATGCCTTATTGGTTGCTGCAGGTTCAGGCTTGGCAACATTAAGTTTGCCCGGGAGCAAAGGTGTCCCGGAAGGTGCTGTAAAAAATACATTGATTGCAAATTATAATGATCTAGAAAGTGTAAAAGCACATTTTGAAAAACATGATGATATTGCAGGTGTTATTATTGAACCTATTGCCGGTAATATGGGTGTAGTATTGCCACACGATAATTTCTTAAAAGAATTAAAAGAATATCTAACTTCAAAAGGAGCTTTGTTAATTGCTGATGAGGTAATGACAGGTTTCCGTTCTAAATTTGGTGGTGCACAAGAATTATTAGGTGTAGAAGCAGATATTACCTGTTTAGGGAAAGTGATTGGTGGTGGTTTTCCTGTGGGAGCATACGGAGCACGTAATGAGATTATGGAAATGGTATCACCTTTAGGCGGAATGTACCAAGCGGGTACTTTATCAGGTAATCCGATTGCAATGGCTTCAGGGATTGCTACGTTGACTGAGTTAAGAAAACAAAATCCGTATGAACAGTTTAATGAAACGGCTAGTATTTTAGAAGTGCTATTATTAGAAGCTGCTAAAAAGTATAATGTCGATTTGATAGTAAATAGATTTGGGTCAATGATAAACCCATTCTTTACTAGTAGTGAAGTAACAAACTTTGAAGAAGCGCAAAAGTCTGATACGAAAAAATTTGCTGTATTCTTTTGGGAAATGATTCGTAACGGAATCTTTTTACCACCATCACAGTTTGAAGCATGGTTTTTATCATCTGCTTTAAGCGAAAAAGATATAGCGAAAACAGCAAATGCAATTGATAAAGCAATGGAAGCTGTTTCTAAAATGTAAAACGATAGTTCTGTCATTCCTGCGAAGGCAGGAATCTTATTAAAATAAATATGAGCTATAAAAACAGATTCCCGCTTTCGCGGGAATGACAAAAAAATAAAATGATAAAAAACGACCTATTTTTAAGAGCCTTAAAAGGCGAAATAGTAGAACGTCCTCCTGTATGGATGATGCGTCAAGCAGGAAGATATTTACCAGAATTCATAGCAATTCGTGAGAAATATGATTTCTTTACACGTTGTAGAACACCTGAATTAGCATCAGAAATTACTGTACAACCAATCAGAAGATTTGGTATGGATGCTGCCATTTTATTTTCTGATATTTTAGTGATTCCTCAGGCAATGAATATTGAGGTACAGATGAAGCCTGATTTCGGACCCTATTTACCAAATCCGGTAAGAGATCAAAAAGGAGTTGATACAGTTATTGTTCCTGATGTTGATGTTGAATTAGATTATGTAATGCAAGCCATAAAAGCAACTAAAGAAGAACTGAACAATGAAGTGCCGTTAATTGGTTTTGCAGGTTCACCATGGACAGTTTTTTGTTATGCTGTTCAAGGGCAAGGAAGTAAAACTTTTGATAAAGCCAAAGAATTTTGTTTTACAAACCCTGTAGCTGCTCATCAATTACTACAAAAATTTACAGATACTACGATTGCTTATTTAAAAGCCAAAGTAAAAGCAGGAGTTGATGTTGTGCAAATTTTTGATTCATGGGGCGGAATGTTATCACCTGTCGATTATCAAGAATTCTCATGGAAATATATCAATCAAATTATAGAAGCTTTAAAAGATGATGCTCCGGTAATTACATTCGGAAAAGGGTGTTGGTTTGCTTTACAAGAAATGGCAAGATCAAATGCGAGTGCTTTAGGTGTAGATTGGACGATTACGGCTCAAAATGCACGTTATTTGTCTGGAGGAAACATCACATTACAAGGTAATTTTGATCCGTCAAGATTATTGTCGCCACCTTCAGAAATCAAAAAAATGGTACATCAAATGATCGATGATTTCGGAAAAAATAAATATATAGTAAATTTAGGCCATGGTATTTTACCTAATATTCCGCTAGATAATGCAAAAGCATTTATTGATGCAGTAAAAGAATATAATATCTAATGAAAAAAATGGGTTTTTTAAAATTGATTAATAAGGGTAATGCCTGGTCATTTTTAATCCTTTTTGCTCGGCATCCTTTTAATCTGATTCCTACTATTTTAGCAACCTATCAATGTGTGAAAATATCAAATGAACATTATGGGAGGTTACATCATAAGAATAATGCTACCAATGCTTTTCGACATGCTTTATGGAATTTTTTAATTGCAAAAAAATGCTCTAAATGGAGAAGAAATACTAGAAAAGCAATACGTTTTGCTGAAAAAATTACCAATTGGCATGAAGAGTTTTCACCTAATGAACCTTTAGAAAAGGAAATGGATTTACATAATAATCTTATCGGAAGAAAACTTTTTATTATTTCTGAAGAATTACCCTTAGATGAAGTTATTGTTAGATTAAAAAATAAAGTAGAGAATTCTAAACGAATTGAAAACGTAGAAGATCTCGAAAAATACTCAAATGATTTGGTTCATATAGTTGAAATGGTATGATTGGTTTAGGTAATTATAACATTGATGAAATTTCTAAAGATTACGCTACAAGTATTCATAGATTGATGGTTTCAAACACCAAGAGATTTAAACGTTATTTTCCTAAAACGTTGGAACAGAATTTAACGATAGAATTAGCACAACTATTTACTGCTAAAAAAGTATTAGAGTTTATTAATAAAGAAGAATTTTTATTTGTTATAAAAGAAGATGAAACTAGTAAAGTTGTTGGATTGGTTTATATCAAAGAGCTAGATTGGGATAAGAAACAAGGTGAGTTTGCTTATTGTATAGATTCTAAATACGGAGGAAAAGGATTAATAAGTAAAGTAGTTGATAAATTATCTACCTATGCTTTTAAAATATTAGGATTAAAAACTCTCCAAATTATTGTTCACAAAGACAATGTTGGAAGCGTTAAAGTTGCAAAAAAATGTAATTATATCTGGCAAAGAACATTATTAAAAGAATATACACCACCTAATGAGCCTCCTTTAGATATGGAATTGTATGAACTTTATTATGAAAGGTAAAATACTCAATGATTTAGATAATTTTTTTAAGTTAGGTCATATGTCTAGACAAAGCGTGACTTTCTTCATTGTACAGATTCGTTTACTTTTAGAGGTAACTAATTCTAAAAATAAATTTAAACTTGTTAATTTTTATTGTAATTGGTTTTTACATAAAAATTTAAATAAATCTAAGGTACCAGAGATAGTTAAAAGAATCGCAAATTCATTTGATACTAGTAATAGTAAGAATGAATTAATTTTCAATTTAAACCAATCAATTAGCTCAAGATTGTTTATAATTGAATTAAAAGAACTCTTACTAGAAAATAAAATAACAAATTCAAATATCGGTGATGATGAATATATGTTTAATATTCTTGAGATTATTTTAAATGAAATTAAGAATAGACCACTTTTATTAGAAAACAAGAACATAGTAATAGATGCTTTTGAATTTTCAGTTTTTGGAATAATGTTAACCAACCATAATGATAAAATTGTAATGGAAATACTTTCAAAAGAATTAAAGAAAAGGAATAAGAGAATGTTATTTGATTTTGTAATTGATTATTTATGAAAAAATGAAAAATAAATTTTACAACTATATACAAAACCTACAAGATATAATTTGTTCTAAACTCGAAGAAGTAGATGGCAAAGCAATTTTTCATGAAGATATCTGGAAACGACCAGAAGGCGGAGGTGGTAGAACACGCGTTATTCAAAACGGAGCTGTATTTGAAAAAGGAGGCGTTAATATTTCTGCTGTTCATGGAGTTTTACCGGAAACCATGCGTAAACATTTTGGTGTTGAGCAAGGTGATTTTTTTGCTTGTGGATTGAGTTTGGTATTACATCCTAAAAATCCGTTTGTACCAACAGTACATGCTAATTGGCGTTATTTTGAAATGTATGATCAACAAGGCGAGGTGGTTGACTCATGGTTTGGCGGCGGACAAGATCTAACACCCTATTACTTGTTTGAAGATGATGCTAAACATTTCCATCAGGTTTGTAAAACAGCTTGCGATCGTTATAATGATGGATTTTATAAAAATTACAAAAAACGTTGTGATGAATATTTTTACAATTCACATCGTAATGAAGCAAGAGGTATAGGTGGATTGTTTTTTGATTATTGTAAGCAAACCAATGAAATGTCAATGCAGCAATGGTACGATTTTGTGACCGAAGTAGGGAATAGTTTTTTAGAAGCTTATGTTCCTATTGTTGAAAAAAGAAAAGATATTCCATTCACTCAAGAACATAGAAATTGGCAGGAAATCCGCCGAGGTCGTTATGTGGAGTTTAATTTGGTACATGATAAAGGCACCTTATTCGGGCTCAAAACAAACGGACGAATAGAAAGCATCTTAATGAGTTTACCGTCTCATGTACAGTGGGTATATGACCATCATCCAGAAAAAGATAGTGAAGAAGAAAAATTGATTCAGGTTTTAGAAGATCCTAAAGATTGGGTATAAGAGATTTAATAAAAATGTTAAATTTTTGATACTTATCTATTAAAGTCATATAAACAGTTGATTTTTTAATAATTTGATAATTATCTATAAGATTAATTTTTTAATTTGATTTTTTCACATCTTAATATTTCTTAACTTTGCACCTCTAAAATACAATTTATCAATGGCTAAATTTGAATTAAAATTGCCTAAAATGGGTGAAAGTGTTGCCGAAGCTACGATTACTGCATGGTTAAAAGAAGTAGGTGATACTATTGAGTTAGATGAAGTAATTGTTGAGATTGCTACTGATAAAGTTGACTCTGAAGTACCTAGTGAGGTAGAAGGTGTTTTGGTTGAAAAACTATTTAATGTTGATGATGTCGTTGAGGTCGGACAAACATTGGCAATTATTGAAACTAGTGCTAATGGTGTTTCAGAGGAAGTAGCAATTGAAAAACCGGTAATTGTAGAAGATAAAACACCGGTTGAAGCAATTAAAGTTCAAGAAGTAACAAAAACGCTTGCTCCTATTGAAAATTCTCCTTCCGGTAGATTTTATTCTCCTTTAGTAAAAACCATTGCTAAGAAAGAGAATATTTCGATGGTTGAATTAGAAGCTATTGTTGGTACAGGTAAAGACAATAGAGTTACTAAAAATGATATATTAGGATATATTGAAAATAGAGGTACTACGTCTAAAATACCTACGTCTCCTCGAGCGCAGTCGAGAGGTCAATCTATTGAAGTTGAAAAACCTAAAGTGGTTACACCAATATCTGTAAATGGCGAAGATGAGATCATTGAAATGACTAGAATGGGCAAATTGGTTGCACATCATATGGTTGCTTCAGTACAAACTTCAGTTCATGTACAATCATTTATTGAAGTTGATGTTACAAAAATTGTGAATTGGCGGAATAGAATAAAAGACAAATTCTTCGAAAGAGAAGGTGAAAAAATAACATTTACACCTATCTTTATGGAAGCGATTGCTAAAACAATAAAAGATTTTCCGATGATTAACATTTCTGTTGATGGAGATACAGTTATCAAAAGGAAAAATATCAATTTAGGGATGGCAGCATCGTTGGCGGATGGCAATTTAATTGTACCGGTAATTAAAAATGCAGACCAATTGAATTTAGTGGGAATGACCAAAGTTGTCAATGATCTGGCATTACGTGCCAGAACAAATCAATTAAAACCTGATGATATTCAAGGAGGTACATATACCGTTACCAATGTTGGTAGTTTTGGTAGTATTATGGGTACACCTATTATTAATCAACCACAAGTAGCTATTTTGGCTTTAGGAGCCATTAGAAAAGTACCTGCTGTAATTGAAACTTCCGAAGGTGATTTTATTGGTATTCGCCATAAAATGTTCCTTTCTCATTCTTATGACCATAGAGTAGTGAATGGTGCTCTTGGCGGGATGTTTATAAAACGTGTCACAGAATATCTTGAATCTTTTGATGTGAATAGAGAATTTTAAGATGATTTATATAAAATAATATAAATGCTCAGATATATTCTGAGCATTTTTTTGGTAGGATTGTAGGTACGCTTATCGGTGAGTATATGAAGCGTAGTATCCCGTCAGGGAGCTATGATTTCATATACAATGTTATGCAAAGTTATTTTGTAGTAGCCATTACCATCTGCATAATTGTTTTGACATCATTCTCAAATCCAGCAAAATCTATTTTAGATGGATCGACAGTAATTTCATTAGTAGTTTTGTCAATTGCCAACCCCATATCCTCATAAGCTGCTTCTCTGTCAATATTTAGCTTCATAATATCGCCCCCAACTTCACCTGTTGATGAATCTACAATGTACCAACCATATTTTTGATTAGCAATTGCTAGATTATAGCCTTGTGGCGTATTCCAAGTTACTGAATCGATATCAATTGAATATGGAATTGCTAAAAGTGTTCCTATTGTATATTTCGGATTATTTCCCAAATACCCATAACTAGGATTTGAGGCAAAGCCATCTCCTTGCGAAGCGGGAGAGACATAATACACATCTTTCGAAAACCTTCTACTACTAGTTGACAAAGCTAACGCATGCGTAATTGTTGAATTTAATTCTCCTAATCGTAGTAATCCTCCTAAAACAGGAAGCCCAGATCCTAAAGTTCCTGTTTGTCCATTTCCGTTTAAGTTAATATTGTGCAATCTAGGTTCATCATAAAAAGAAGTGAACCATTCACCTGGCTCTCTCCATCCTCCACTTCCTTCATCAGCTATTCCAGTTTCCAGATTAATAATAACAAAAGAACCATTTGCCGTGTTTGGATACCTGATTTCAGTTCCCGAATTGTAAGCCAATCGTCTTTTGTATATCACTGAGCCACTCTTTTTAGAACGTTCTGGGTAATACCAACCTTCACTTTTATAAAATTCCACTTCCGGTTGGCTTTTATCAACAAAACACAAGGTGACTAATTCGGCATCAACTCTATTTGGTGCTTGAGCTGGATCACCCCAAATTGCATCATTCACGTCATAATAGACTGTATTACTAGGAATTTCTCTATTCCATACTGAGTTACTTGCAAATGGTTTTGAGTAATCATTTACTGGAATTATCTCTTCTGTTTTCTTTTCACACCCTAGGAATCCTAAAAAGATTGCAAGTGAATAAACCAAAAATCTTCTTTTCATATTTGTTTAATTTTGCCAACGTAAGGATATGGTTGCGTTTTAATGAACTATATCGATTGATGCTGAAAGAATCCCGAAAGCTTTCGGGACAGCACAAGTAAGCGAAGTTATCGGTTTTTAAGTCAAGAAACAAGCTAAATGTCACCTCTACAAGCATTTAATCGAAAAGAATTCCCCTATCCCGAGTGCTCGGGGTGCCTCGGGGTTTCCGATTTACCTCTCCTTGGGAGAGGTTGGAACTGCTTTTCGCTCCCGATAGCTATCGGGACGGGTGAGGTAAAATTCAAAATTTCTCGCTTGGAATTTGTTTTTTGAAATTTGAGATTTTATCCTTCCATCTTTTGTACCTTTGATTTTTAAATTTTGTCAATGGAATTAAAACTCACAAAACCCATCGTATTTTTTGATCTTGAAACTACGGGTATCAATATTGCAAAAGATAGAATTGTTGAAATTTCTATCTTAAAAATATATCCAAATGGTAATAAAGAAAGTAAAACTTGGTTGGTAAATCCAGAAATGGAAATTCCCAAAGAAGTGGTTGCTATTCACGGTATTACCAATGAAAAAGTAGTTACAGAACCGACATTTAACGAATTGGCGAAAGAGGTAAGTCAAATCATAGAAGGTTGTGATCTAGCAGGATTCAATTCTAATCGTTTCGATATTCCATTGTTGGCAGAAGAAATGTTGCGTGCTGAAATTGATTTTGATATGAAAAATAGAGTAGCAGTTGATGTGCAGGTTATTTTTCATAAAAAAGAACAACGTACCTTAAGTGCCGCCTATAAATTTTATTGTGATGAAGTTTTAGAAGATGCGCATTCAGCGGAAGCGGATACCAATGCTACCTATGAAATTTTAAAAGCACAATTAGATAAGTACGACGATCTGGAAAATGACATTAAATTTTTAAATGAGTTCTCATCGCATAAAAAAAGAGCAGACTTTGCCGGTTTTATTATGTATGATGAAGATGAACAAGAAATTTTTACTTTTGGAAAATATAAAGGAAAAAAGGTAACAGAGATTTTAGAAAATGATAAAGGCTATTATTCTTGGATTCAGAAAGCAGACTTCCCTTTATATACCAAAAAAGTACTAACAGCTATAAAATTGCGTAGTTTTAATAATAAATTGGGATAAGATGTTTGTTGATTTTAAATTATTACCAGATAGCTCAAGGGTTTGGATATACCAAGCCGATAGAGAATTTACAGAACATGAAATTGAACAGATCTCTGAGAAATTAAGGAATTTTGTTGCAAATTGGAAACGTCATGGAGAAGGTCTAAAAGCCTCTTTTCAACTAAAATATAATCAATTTATTGTACTGTCTGTTGATGAGAATTATAACGATGTTTCCGGTTGTTCCATTGATGCTTCGGTACATATTATTAAGGAACTAGAAAGTGAGTTTAATGTTGATCTGTTAAATAAAATGAAAGTATCCTTTAAAGACGGTACTAATATAAACACAGTTTCTTTAAAAGATTTTAAAGAATATGCCAAGTTGCAAAAAATAAATGCAGATACAGTAGTTTTTAATAATATGGTAGAATCTAAAGCCGATTTTGAATCTGCTTGGGAAGTGGAGGCAAGTAAAAGTTGGCATGCAAAGTTTTTGGCGTGATTTCACGTTACTCTGAACTTGTTTCAGAGTCTCATAATTAATACGTTATTGTACGTCTAGAAACAAGATTGGAGATAACAATGTAACATCCCCCAATAAATGAAAAAGAAAATAACTGTTTTTTACCTACTATTTTTTGTAGTATTTACTCAAGCCCAACAGATAGATCCATTAATAAAAAAGGATAGTTACGGACAGCAAATATGGGTTGATAGTATTTTAAGATCAATGACACTTGACCAAAAAATAGGTCAATTGTTTATGATACAAGCCTATTCAAATAAAGGTGCTAAACACAAAGCATTTATAGAGAGTTTAATTAAAAAGTATGAGATTGGCGGACTCATATTTATGCAAGGCACACCTCAAAAACAAGCGATTTTAAATAATTATTATCAAGATATTTCTAAGATACCATTATTGATAGGTTTTGATGGCGAATGGGGATTAAATATGCGATTAAAAAATACCTATCGTTTTCCTTGGAATATGACGCTGGGTGCCATTCAGGATAACCAGCTCATAGAACAATTTGGAGAACAAGTAGGTAAACACTGTAAGCGTTTAGGTATTCATATCAATTTTGCACCGGTTGTTGACGTAAATATCAATCCTAAAAACCCAATTATTGGTAACCGTTCTTTTGGTGAAAGCAGAGAGAATGTTGCTGACAAGGCCATGGCATTTACGAAAGGGTTACAAGGTCAAAATGTATTGGCAAATGCGAAACATTTTCCCGGTCATGGTGATACTGATGCCGACTCGCATCTCACATTACCTACGATTCCGTTTTCTAAAGAACGTTTAGATTCTATTGAATTATATCCTTATAGACAATTATTTGATGTAGGTGTTGCTAGTGTGATGACAGCCCATTTAAGTATCCCTAGTTTAGAACCAAATACAAGCTTGCCATCTTCGCTTTCGCATAATGTGGTTACTGATTTGTTGAAAAATAAAATGGGTTTCGAAGGATTGATTATAACAGATGCTTTAAATATGAAAGGATCTGCTGATTTTTCTTCGCCGGCAGAAATTAATCTGGCAGCTTTATTGGCCGGTAATGATATATTGTTGATTCCACATGAAATTTCGGCTACCGTAGCTAAAATGAAAAAAGCTATAGCAGATAGTACACTGACTGAAGCGCGTTTAAATTTTTCAGTGAAAAAGATATTAAAAGCAAAATATTGGGCAGGTTTAAAAAACTATAAACCTATTAGAACAGAAAATCTACATCAAGAGTTGAATACTATGACGGATGAAGCTTTACATTACAGTTTAGTTGAAAACTCAATAACATTATTGAAGAATAACGGAGAAGATCTTCCTATAAGAGAATTAACGGACGCTAAAATTGCTTATGTTAAATTTGGTGATGCCGATAATACTATTTTTCTTGAAAGGTTGAATGACTACGCTCAAGTGGATGTAATTTCTGATAAAAATTTAAATCAGATGATCAATAAATTAAAACCTTATAATCATGTAATTATAGGTTATCATAAATCAAATGCGAACCCTTGGAAAGATTTTAAGTTTACGAATAAAGAATTGGTTTGGTTACAAGAAATCGCTAGAAATAATTGTGTTATCTTAGATATTTTTGCAAGCCCTTATAGTTTGTTGGACATAAAAACCTTTACCAATATAGAAAGTGTTTTAGTATCCTATCAAAATAGTAAAATAGCTCAAGATATATCAGCACAAATGATATTTGGAGGGTTGTCAGCTAATGGAAAACTACCGGTATCTATCAATGATGAATTTGCTGAAGGGTTTGGTTTGCAATCAATAGATTTAAAAAGACTTTCTTATGGTGTGCCTGAAGGAGTCGGTATGAGTAGTGAAAAATTAAATAGAATTGATTCTATTGCTAAAGTAGTTATTGATGGTAGAATGGCACCGGGAATGCAAGTGCTAGTCGCTCGATATGGTAAAGTAATTTTTAGAAAGAATTATGGATATCATACCTATAAAAAAATCCAAAAAGTCCAAAAAAATAATCTTTATGATTTGGCTTCACTTACTAAAATTTTAGGAGGCTTACCTATGATCATGAAGGCAGAAGAAGAAGGCAAATTTACATTAGAAAATACATTAGGAGAATTGATGCCGGTACTTAAAGGAAGTAATAAAGATACAGTTACTGTTAAAGAAGCACTTGCTCATTATGGAAGGTTAAGACCTTGGATTCCTTATTATATTAAAACATTAGACAGCATTACTCAGAAACCTTTACCTAAATACTATAGAAAAAAGCATTCAAAAAAATTCAAGATTAAAGTAGCCGAAAACCTCTATTTAAGAACGGATTATATGGATACCATTTATCAACTAATTGCTGAGGCGCCTCAACGCAAAAGACTAGCGTATAGATATAGCGGTTTGCCATTTTATTTATTTAAAGATTATATAGAAAAACAGTACCAACAACCTATGAATACATTAAATGATGAAGCTTTTTATAAGCCTTTGGGAGCAAGAACTTTAACATATAAGCCTTTAGAAAAATTTGATAAAATGAAGATTGTTCCAACCGAAAGAGACAATTATTATAGGCAACAACTATTAAGAGGTTATGTGCATGATATGGGTGCTGCTATGTTAGATGGTGTAAGTGGTAATGCAGGTTTATTTGCTAATAGTAATGATGTTGCTAAGATGATGCAGTTATATTTGCAAAAAGGTTTTTATGGTGGAAAACAATTTTTAAAACAAGAAACAATTCAGAAATTTAACCATAGGTATTATGAAGAAGATAATGTTCGTAGAGGGCTGGGTTTTGATAAGCCTCAATTAGATCCTGAAATAAAAGCTTCTTGCGGTTGCGTTTCTTCTAAAAGCTTTGGTCATAGTGGTTTTACAGGTACTTATACTTGGGCAGACCCTGAAACAGAATTGTTATATGTGTTTTTGTCTAACAGAGTGTATCCAACTATGAAGAATAATAAATTGGGTAAACAAAATATTAGAACAATAGTACAACAGTTAATTCAAGATGCTATTATTGAATAATTACTGACCTTTTTTATCCAAATTTTCAACTTTTGACAGCCATTTTTTAATTTTTTTTTGAAAGGTGTAAAAGAGTCCTAAAAATGAACCTGAAATAATTTAAAATTTGACAACCTTGTTGTAAAGGCTTATGAATGCCTGCGCAGGAATGAAAATGTTTTTTCAAATAGGGTTAGAAATATTTAAACAATGTCATTCTAAAAAAGCTATCATTCTTAAAATTTGATAAGATTATTTCGTTTGCATCAATTGTATTAAACAACCTGCCTTCTATTTCCAGTTTTAGACTTTTCCCAAAACGTCGTGAAGCTTCTACACTAAATATTTTGCTGCTATTTTTCAGGTCTGCTAGTCCGCCTAAAAGTATTTCTGTACTCTGCACATCATTAAATGCGATTCTACTTCCAAAAAACAGGTCATTTTGTAATGCATTTAAAGCAAACTCACCTCTATCATCATAAAGATATTCTCCAATAAGACCAATGTCTATTCCAGTACTTTTAATATTGCTAAAGGTATATTCTAATCCGGCAGTAAAAGCAAACATATCCTGAAAAATATTCGTTCTGTAAATGGATTCTGCTTTCCAAAGAAAAGCATCATGTGTTATTTGCAGGTCTAATCCCGATTGATTTATCACAGGATAAAAGGCATTTATATTTCCGTTTGCATCAAAATTAAAAATTGGTTCTCTGCCTGTACCGTAGAAATGAGAGACGCCAATATCAAAAATAGAAAAGCTATGAGACCAACGAAAAGCAACATCTTGACGCCATTCTTCAGCATTACTTTCAAAACCAACATCATTTTTAGTAATTACTATTGGAAATCGTAGTCTGCTCTTATCTCCGGGAAATGTTCTTTTTCTGAAATATGGTAAATAGAAAAGGTCAAAAGTTCCGAAATCAGTATTTAAGGAGTACTGTACCATTGGCTGACCCAATTTCTGTTCGCCATCAAAACTTTCAACAGCATCGGTCTGGTTAATGATATCAACCAAATGATTACTCTCTGTAACTCCCCAGTATATTTTTTTAAGTCCGATACTTAATTCCCAATTGTCCTTTGCCTTTTGATAGTATAATTCTCTGATATCCCAATGTGTTCGTTCACTGTCCACATCCAAGCGGAAAAATCCTTTTGCAGTAATACTTTCGTAACCATCATTCCATACTGCATTATATTCAGGACGTACAGCAATTGATGGAAAATGATCTTTTTGATTATTGAAAGATGGGTCTTTAAAGAAGTATCTGTATTCTCCTTCAAGTTCTAGCTCAAAATCATGAGTCACTTCATTTTTGGTTTCCTTTTGTGCTATACTGCTAATCGCAAATAGAACTACATTTATAAATAGTAATATCCTTTTTATCATGATTGAATTCTGAAAAAAATTGGGAACTTATAATTATCGTTCCCAATTTCAATTATATTGACTAATCATTAAATGTGTGGTTTACCTTCCTGCTCTTTTTAGCGCATTTTGAGAGAAATCTTCTTCAGATAATTCGGAATTAAAATTATAGCCCGAAAATTGTAATGTCGTTTCTTTATTGCTTTGGTGATTGTTCATCACCATTGTAGAAGCTCTCCAGTATTTCCCTTTATATTGTTTATAACCACTATACATTAATGTTTTAAGTAAGGCATTTTTTCTATCGTAAAACTCAACCTTTTCTATACGATAGCCTTTTTCTTTATTATAACTGACAACTCTACGTGTATATCCTGACTTCGGATCTACCGGATCTTGATCTACAATAAGTATATCACCCTGAGCTTTCACAAATTTATAGGTATATTTTTCTACTTCCTGAGAAGATAAATCTTCATAAGCAAACTCACTTCCCATAAATGGACCGGATTTATTATTTGATGAAATTCGTTTTACTCGTTTTATGGAAGGAAGATACAACCACTGGTCATCACTCCCAATCTTATGAGTAAAGGTTAAGGTTGCAGTGCCTTTTACATCTTTTGGTGTATTAAATGTAATTAATGATTTGTCTCCATCGGTTTTAAGTTCTAAGGTTTTGGTACTCATTTCACGCTCACTTGTTTGTCCGTTCTTATTTTTTAAGGTCATTTTAAGTTGAACGGTAGAACTTCCAAAACCTGTATCTGCTACATCTGCTGCTTTAGCTATTTCTAAACCATTCTGCGCCGAAGAGGTTATACTATTTAATACAAATACTGCAACTACTATTAAAATTTTATTATTCATGTCTATCGTTTTTTATTATTAATTGATTTTATTTATTAATGTTTTCTTATCCTTGCTTACCAGTATAAGCAATGAAGGAAGTAAGATAAAGTCTATAATTAAAGCTGCCAAAATAATGATGGTGGTAATTCTTGCCATATAACTATTTAAGGCAAATGATGATTGTGATAATACTGTAAATCCTGCCATAAGTACTATAGTAGTCGTTATCAATGCGGTACCGACTGTAGAAAAAGCGTAGATTACTGCATCTTTAGCGTTATATCCATAGTCACGTCTTGCTCTTAAGAACTTAGACATAAAGTGAACAGTATCATCTACTATTATCCCTAATGTCATTCCAAAAACAATTACCATTCCTGTATTTATCTGTCCTTTATACAAATACCAAATACCAAACCCTACCAACACCGGTGCTACATTTGGGATAATACTTAATATTCCCAACTTGAAACTCTTTAAAGCAAATATCAAGACTAGAGAAATTAAAATTAACGCAATAACATTACCTTTAAACATACTATCTGCCTGTCTGAATCCAAGTTTTGAAAACATAAGTGTCGGACTTACTCCCAATGCATGCATATATTCAGGTGTATTCTGTATCAACCAATCTTCAGCTCTTTTAGAAAAGGCGATCATCTCAGAACTAATCACATTATGGATGGTTACTGTTACTCTGGACTCTGATTTATCAACGTTTACCTGATTGTTTAGATCTAAACCAAAGGGCAAAGACATTTCATAAAGTAACAGATATTGTGCGGCTTTTTCACGCTCATCGGGTACACGATAATAACTTTGATCATCACCATGCATAGAGCGATTTATTCTTCGAGAAACTTCGCTAAAAGCATTTACGTGAATGACTTCCGGTTGTTCTTTTAACCAATCTTCAAAATTGTTTAAGTGTTGTAAATAGGTAGGGTTATTAATTCCGCCACTTTCACCTGCACCAACAGAGAATTCTACATTATATATTCCTGTAAGGTTTTTACTGATGTAATCGGTATCAGTTCTAAACGGAACACTTTCATCAAAATAATTGATAAATTCGTCATTAAAGGTGTTTTTTGTGGCTAAAAATGTCAATATACCTATAATAGTTAATGATATAATGGTAAGTTTTATAGGTCTTTCTACTACATAATTTCCAAATCGTACTAAAGGTCTTACATAAACTTTATCTTGAGTTATTTCTTGCTGCTCTGTTTTTTTAACTTTAATTGGAAGGATAGCAATCAATGCCGGTAAGGTTGTTAAAGAATATATGAAAGCAACGGTCATTCCGAAAGCTGTGATATTGCCTAAATCCCAAAACGGAGGAACATCTCCAAAATTCATAGTTAAAAATCCAATTACCGTAGAAAGTGTTGTAATAAGTACCGGCATAAAATTTAGTCTGATACTATCTACTAATGCTTCATTTTTTGACATTCCTTTATGTCTCATATTCTGCAACATGGTAACTAAAATATGAATACTATCGGCTACTGCCAGAGTCAATATCATTGTAGGAAAAACTGCTGATGGCGGTGTCAATTTAATACCCATGATACCTACAAAACCTACAGCCGACATAATGGAGAACAGAATCACTACAAAAGTTGCTAGAGTGCTGAAAAAACCTCTGGTTAAAATTAAAGTGGTGATTATTACAATTATCAGCATAATTGCCGTTAGCATCATATCTTTCATAGAAGATTCAAAAAATGCTGTGTTTAAAGGTACTAATCCGGAGGTATGCACCTCAAAATTTGGATGTTTCTTTTGGAATTCAGAAATCATATTCCTAGTGAACGCAGTTACTTCAGGAATTTCTTTGGCCATATCTTTTCCCGGTAATTTTACAGTTACATTGATAGCTGTTACACTTCCCTTTTCATTAATGATTCTATTGACCAATA
This sequence comes from uncultured Flavobacteriaceae bacterium, assembly GCA_964463085.1. Lineage (GTDB taxonomy): Bacteria > Bacteroidota > Bacteroidia > Flavobacteriales > Flavobacteriaceae > Aureibaculum. The sequence goes on from CAYXAZ010000024.1 coordinate 16,133, forward strand.
GTGGTTCTTTAAGTGCTATTTGTTTTATATTTTCGATTTCGGCAGCTGTCTTTTTTGAAGATTCATAGGATAGGTCATCCACAAAAAGATCATCGCCTTCAGCACTGGTATGTTGAAAATTTGTGATGGCATCTACTCTTGAAGAATAGGGCGTATTCCATGCTTTGGTAGTAAGTTCTTCAATAGCCATAAGATTGGCTTTTGTAAATACATTACCATTTTTTGGAGATAAGACAAGTATCACATTGTCATCTTTAGTATATTTTTCCTGAAGTGCATCAAAGGCTTCTAATTCAGGATTTGATTCACTAAAGAACACATGATAGTCACCATCAAATTCCATGTTGCCTTGAGAACCTAATCCCACAGCCATAACAGTTGTTATAATAAGTACAAGCCATTTATATTTGATGACAATTTCTCCCCACTTTCGGGCTATCCCATTTGTTGATTCTTTGGTATTTTTTAAAGTATTCATTGTTTTGATGTATAAAAGTATTAGTTAGTTACTATTTGACCGGTCATTTATTAATATGAATAAAAAAATTATTTCATACAATATTGATCTTTAGGTATTGTCTTCTCATTTGATTGTTGTTGATTTAATAATGCATTGATTCTTTTTTCTATGCTCTTTTCTATGTTTCTTCTTGTTCCTTTTTTCTTGAATACAATCTTTCCTTCCTGATTTATTATAATATGGATAGGAAAGGTTTTAAACATGCTGGTTTGATATTTGTCAAATATTTTTTTTGCTTCATCGCCAGCTAAATATTGATAGCTGAAAAGTTCGTTCTCTAAAAAAGGAATTGTACTTTCATAAGCTTCGTCAGTAATTGCAAGAAAAATCACTTTATTATCTTTATACTTTTCTGCTAATTTGTTTAACACATTAATTTCATATAGATAATCAGGACTCCAAATATTTATAACAACAATGTTTCCTTTTAATTCATTGATTGAATTATTTTTACTTTTTAAATATGAAAAAGCTAACTCCGGAGTCTTGTTTTGAGCAGAAACATTTATACATAAAAAAACTGTCATATATAAAATAATAGCTGGTGTAATTTGTTTCATTTGTTTGATAGTTTAATTTAACTTGTGCAATATCAATTGTATCTTTCTATTCTTTGTTCTCAACATCCATTATTTTTTCAAGTTAATATTTCAAAAAATTTGTTTTATAATTTAGATTCTTTTTTCATGGTTGTTTTTAAAATAATTAATTTACAGTTGACCAGTCATCTTTTAACTTACAAAAAAAATTATTTTAAAAATAATTCTTTGATAAATAATAGTGTATTCTCTAACGGTATTGAACTTTGTTTTTCTTTCATTGTTATCATAGCACCCTTACCGGCATCTTCAATAAAATCTACAATTTTTTCAGCATCAAAGTTAGACTCAATTTCCTTATTCTCTTGTGCTTCTTTAAAAACACTAACAATACTCTCTTTTACTTTATTTTCCAGTTCGAGGACTGTATTTCTAATCTTATCACTATGTTCAGACATTTCATTACCAATATTACTGCCTAAACAACCCAATTTGCAATGCATTTCTTCGACAAGAACTCTAATTCTATATTCATAGGCGTTTATCAAGCGTTGTTTAGCAGAAATGCTTTTATCTTCTAAAATTTCTTTTGCCCCAGCAAACATTTTATTAAAATATCTACCTAGTGCTTTTACAACAAAATCTTCTTTCGAGTCAAAATAAAAATAAAATGACCCTTTAGGTACGTCAGCAGCTTTAACAATATCATTAACACTGGTTCCATTATAACCGCAACACCATAACACCTCTATACCTTTGTCTAAAAGGTACTCTGCTTTGGCCTCATGTTTAAGTGTCTTTGACATTTATTATAATATACTAAAATGCAAATATATGACCACTCGTCTACAAAACCAACTATTATTTATTATTTATATCATAATTTTTTATTTTAGTACAAAAATTTATTTATTCTTAGCCAAAAACAACACCAGAACAACACTTATTAGTAAATAGATAAGTGATACTTGCATTCCAAAAAAAAGATTGATTATCAAACCTTGTAGTGTATAGAATAAAGGGAAAGCAGTTAAACCAATAGCAAGTTTTGTGGTACTGACGAATTCAATTTCTTTGATCTTGGGTAGAAAGGCTTTGAAAATTAACAATGGTATAAAACTATTGATTGCAACAATACCTTTCAAGGCTTTCCAAAACGGAGAAGGTTTATTATTTTTAAATGGAATTTGAGATTTGTTATTATCAAGTTCATTAATAAGGACATTTATCTTTTTAGGGTTTAAATAATCAACATTCCCCAATTTCCTAATAGTATCATCATAATTTTCGGTATCAATATGAGTAGTTAGCTTAGTTAATTTTTTGTGTACTTCATTTTTAAGTTTGAGTGTAGAAGCATTTAACTCCTCTTTATTATAAAAGTCATTTGCTAAAATAGGTTTGCCATAATAAACAGAGACACTTTCAGCGAAATTAGTTGCATTGGTATAATTTAACCCTACAGGAACTAAATGTAATTCTAAATCGGCGTTTTGTTCTAAAGCACCAAAGGTAATTCTGGTAAACCCTTTACTTAAAGGATTTACCCAGCGTTTGATATTGTGAGTGCCTTCCGGGAAAATTAGCAAACATTTTTTTCTATTCAGAATGTTATAGCATTTATTAAATATAACTTCGTTTTTCGCCAATGTTCCTTTACCATCTCTCATTCTATAAATAGGAATCATATTTAAGGTAGATAAAAGCCAATAAACCGGTTTTAGTTTAAAAGCACTTGCTCTTGTTAAAAAATGAATGCTTCTTTTCATTGTTGTTGCAATTAATAAAGGATCTATCAATGCATTTTTATGATTTGAAACTAGTAAAATTGCTCCTTTTTTTGGAAGGTTTCCTTCACCATAAACCTTGATTTTTTTAAAAAAGAAAAAGAGCCCTGTACTTATATATATTTTAAAAAGACGATACCAAATCTGTTTTAACATTAAGCAGTATTTTTAATTAAAATGAATTTATCTCTTCTGCCTCAGGTGGATTAAAATTGTTTTTTACAGTTCTAGGTGAGGCTTTAGACCAATAATAGGCAATGACCAAACCAGATAAAATATCCCAAATACCCCAAAAAGCAACACATAATGCCATTCCACCTAAGCCGTCAAAGAAAGCAAATACCAATAGTAGGCCTAAGCCAGAATTTTGAATTCCGGTTTCTAAAGCCAATGTTTTTTGATTGTAGTAAGGGAGTTTTAAGCCTTTAGCAAAATAAAATCCTCCTAATAATCCTGAAAAATTATGCAAAATAACAATGAAAATAACATAGTGAATATATTCTGTAAAGATGTCAAGATTATTATAAAAAGCAACTGCTATAAATAGCATAAGAATTAGCACTGAGACAGGTTTTAAAACTTTAGCAATTTTTGTAGCCATCGTTGGATTACGTTTTCGAAATAACATTCCCAAAAGTAAAGGAACACCTAAAATTAGCGTAACGAGTTTTGCCAGTTCAAAAGGATTGAGTTTAACATCTCGTAAAATTTGAGATGTAGGTTCATATAAATTACCCCAGAATTGTAAATTTAAAGGCGTCATTACAATAGCCACTAGTGTTGCAAATGCTGTTAGACTAACAGATAAGGCGGTATTTCCGCCGGAAAGGTGAGTTAAAAAATTAGAAATATTACCACCGGGGCAAGCAGCAACCAGAATCATTCCTAATGCGATACTGGGTATCGGATTGATAATATTTATTAACGCAAAAGTAATTAACGGAAATAATAAAAATTGTGAAAAAACGCCTATTAGTACCAATTTGGGTTTTTTTGAAAGGCGTTTAAAATCGCCTATCGTAATTTCTAAAGAAACACCAAACATGATAATGGCTAAGGCGATGTACATTGCCCAAAGGCTATTATCATCAAAGTTTAATTTTAAATTATCTAAAACTTTATTACTACTAATTATTAAAAACATATTCAATAATGTTTGAACCCATTTTTAATGCTTTTTCTCTTACTTGTTTTGGGTTATTATGTACAGCTTCATCTTCCCAGCCATCACTTAGATCACTTTCATAGTCATAAAAACAAACCATCCTTCCTTTATAGAAAATTCCAAAACCTTGAGGAAGTTTACCATCATGTTCATGAATTTTAGGTAAACTTTCAAAAGAAAATGTTTGATGATAAATAGGGTGATTATATGGAATTTCTTGTAATTCTAATGCCGGAAATACTTTTTTTAGTTCTTTTCTGATGTATTTGTCTAAACCATAATTATCAGAGATATGTAAAAAACCGCCTGAGGTTAAATATTTTCTCAAGTTTTTTGCATCGTTGTCTGTAAAAAAAACATTGCCATGTCCTGTCATAAATAATATAGGATAATTAAAAATTTCTGAACTGTTTACTTCAACGGTTTCTGGTTTCTCATTAATTACAGTATGAATATTAGAGTTGCTAAACCGTATCAAATTTGGGACAGCAGTTGGATTCGCATACCAATCACCACCACCACCATATTTCAAAATTGCTACTTGTTGAGCAGAAATAGAAAATGATAAAAATAGAATTAGGATAAAAAATTTATGCATAATCTTTAATGTGGTTGGTAACAAACCTACATAATTTTTTTCATTTTTTGTTTACAAAACAAAATCAAAAAGTTTAAATTTGACACCAAATTAAATAAAACTAAATATATAATGAAGAATCGATTATTTAAAATAACTACTATCCTTTTTATTGGATTATCAATTGTAGCTTGTAAAAAGGCAAAAAATGAAACTGAAGCAAAAGATGCTGAAGAAGTGTCTCAGATACAATCTGAAGCAATACGTTATATTGCTGATATTGATAGTTCTGCAGTTGCTTGGAAGGGTTTTAAACCAACAGAATCTCACAATGGAACTATAAAAATTTCTGAAGGTTATTTAGCTTTTGATAATGATAAACTAAGTGGAGGCAACTTTATTATTGATATGAAGACCATCAAGAATTTAGATATAAAAGATACAGAGTATAACACAAAACTTACAAATCATTTAAAAAATACAGATTTTTTTGATGTAGAGAATCATGCATTTACTGTTTTTACAATTACTGGAGTTGATGAAGAAGTTGGTATGTCTATGATCAAAGGAAATTTAACCATAAAAGGAATTAAAAAGAATATTCAATTTCCGGCAGCTATAACTGTAAATGAAGATGAAGTTACTTTTAAAAGTGAGCCTTTTACTATTGATAGAACTGAATGGGATATAAAATACAATTCAGGAAAATTCTTTGATAATTTAAAAGATAAGTTGATTAATGACGAAATTGAATTTGTTATTAAAATAACGGCTAAAAAAGCTTAACTACTTATTGAATTAAAATAATTAAAGCATCTACACATTGTGTAGATGCTTTTTATTGATTGATAAACGAAACCATTTGCGTAGCAACCACACCGGCAGTTTCGGTACGTAGTCTGCTTTCGCCTAAAGAAATAGGAGTAAAATTTTGTTGAATGGCTTTTTCAATTTCTGAACTAGAAAAATCACCTTCAGGTCCAATCAAAATGGTTATTTTTTGATTTGGCAATAAAACTGATTTTAATGTTTGTTTATTCACTTTTTCACAGTGTGCGATATATAAATTACTGTCAAAATCATGATTTATGAAATCAGAAAATTTTATTAAAGGATTCAATTTTGGTAAATGAAACTTTAGTGACTGTTTCATAGCAGACTCTATAATTTTTTCTAAACGTTCTGTCTTAATTATTTTTCTTTCAGAATGGTCACACAACAAAGGTGTAATTTCATCAATTCCAATTTCGGTAGCTTTTTCTAAAAACCACTCATATCTATCCATGCTTTTAGTGGGGGCAATGGCTATATGTAAATGATAATTCCATGGTTTAGGTTTTTCATCAACCTTAATAATAGTAACTAAACATTTTTTATCGTTAGCGATACTTATTTCTGAATTAAATAATAACCCTTTACCATTGGTAATAAACAATTGATCGCCTGTTTTTTTACGGAGCACACGAACAATATGCCTGCTTTCAGTCTTGTCAAAAGCGAATTGCTTGGTGTCTTTGGTTATATTGGCGTTGTAAAAAAGTTGCATATATATTATTTTAAGTCAGATACTGTAATTGTATATTGTTAAATTCCAAAACACAATATCCAAATTACAAATAAATCTGGCTAAGTTCTAATTATAACAGCATTTCGTTTACATAACTTCGACGAAGTTCTAAACCAAACAATAATTGATACTTGTTGGATATTCTGTTTTATATTAAAATGTTCCTGCAAGGTTTCAAAACCTTGCAGGTCTGATAAACGATACCTGCAAGGTCTTAGAGACCTTGCAGGAATAACTCCTTTATTATTTTTAGAGTCATATCACTATTTTATTTAATGTTGTAGTAACTAGAACTTAGCTATAAATATCAATAATTAAATATTTAATTCTTATACTATCATCAGAAATCTAAATAAACTTATGACCTTAATTTTGAATATTTAGTGATTGAATATTGTGAATTATTTGTTATTTTAGGTTTGCTATTTTGAATGTCCAGAAAATTTAAATTAAGTAATTATTTAATTTAACATTACTAAATATCCTTACGATAAGTTCTCCTTCTTTTATAAATTTTCGGATCAAAACGTTTCCACAATTGATGGATGGCAGTATTGTCTTCCAGCTCAGGAGTTCTAATGCAATTTTGTATTCCTTTTTTAGTAAACACATTGTAATATTCATTAAAAATAATGGCATGTACCCCTTTATTTTGATAATCAGGATGTACACCAATAAGATAAAAAAGAACATCTTTACTTTGTTTTTTTGCTTTTAGAAGATGAAAAACACCAAACGGAAAAAGCGTGCCTTTGGCTTTTTGTAATGCGTTGGAAAAAGAAGGCATTACGATAGCAAAGGCAACTAAATTTTCATCTTTATCAGTCACAAATTGAATATATTCAGGATTGATAAAACGGATATATTTCTTTTTAAAATATTCTTTTTGTGTATCTGAAATAGGTACAAAAGTACTTAGTTTAGCATAACTTTCATTAAACAGATCAAACATCTCATCTACATAAGGCATTAATTGCTTTGTGCTTGAAAAATTAAGTGATCTAAGCTGATATCGCTTTTTAATTAAAGCTTGTGCTTTTCTAAAATATTCAGGTTTTATATTACTAAACGGAAACTTATTTTCTAAGTATTCCTTTTCTTTAACATAACCCAATTGTTCTAAATGGGTTTTGTAATAAGGATGGTTATACCAAGTTATCATAGAACCTAACTCATCAAAACCATCGGTTAAAATACCCACTTTATCTAAATTTGAAAAGCCAACAGGCCCTTCAACATATTCTAAATTATGTTGTTTGCCTATTTCGTAAACCTTATCAAGAAGTGTTTTGGTTACATCAATATCATCAATAACATCAAACCAGCCAAAACGCATTTTTTTTAACCCTTGCTGGTTAATTTCAGTCCAATTTATGATTGCTACTATTCTACCGACAATTATATTGTTTTTGTAGGCTAAAAAAAAGCGTGCTTCAGCATTTTCAAAAGCAGGGTTTTTAGACTTATCGAACCCGGCTAGTTCATCATTAATTATTGGTGGCACCCAATATGGGTTATCTTTATATAAGCTAAAAGGAAACTTAACAAATTGTTTTAGTTCTTTTTTTGTAACAATTTCTTTAATTGTTATCATCTACAGAATTATCTTTTGGAGGTTCATAGTTTTTGTCATAATCTTTTTCCTTCTTCTTTTCTTTTTTTCTTGCTGCTTTTTCCTTCTTTTTAGCTTCTTTTTCAGTCCTTTTCTGTTTCTTACTTTTCTTAGGTTTCAGCTCTTTAATTTTACGTTTTTTGGCTTTTACCTTTTTAATTTTACGCTGCTTTTTATCTTTCTTACTGCCAAATAATCTTGAAAATAAATTACCTTCTTTTTTGGCTTTTGTTACATTACCATCTGAGTCAACCATATTAAATTGATCTCTATGTTTATCTAGTCGCCATGCCAAACCGGCACTAAATAAAGAAGTAGAACCATCTCTATCGCTAATCGCTCTAAAAGAAACATCAGCTTGCATATTTTTTGACAATAAATAAGCTGCACCACCACCAAACTGATAATCATTAGGAATTCCATTGTCTTTAAAAATACCTTGATGCTCAGCAAAAACAGATACTTTTTCGGTTAAAGAATAAGTACCGGTTAATATATAAGAATTTTCTTTTTGTCCGGAACCAATTTTATCCATAACTAGATTTATCAAAAAGATAAACCTATCGGTAAAATCATTTTGAGTGTAAATAGCTAACCTTGGACTAAATGAACCTTCTACATACCCGGGAATATTACCACCTATAAAGCTTTCAGTAATTGGTATATTAGCGCCTGCATATACAGCAACTGCTGGTACTAAACGTTTCCAATCAAAACGAGTCTTTTTTTTCCAACTACGTATTTCTTTTGTTCTGTCTTTGTATTTAGGCGTATAAACCAAATACTTAGCTCCTATGGTTAACTGATTCAAATTTGTTTTGGAAATATCGGGTATTACAGTATTTTGATAGTTTACTTGATCATATTGAAAAACGAGGTTTAAATTGATTTCTAATTTTTCGAAGAACTTACCATAACGAACCATAACATCTGTCCCCAAAGAGCCAATTTTATAGTTATCATTTTTTATTTTTTCATAGAATAAGCCTCCCTCAAATTGTAAAACATCTGTACCCACACTAAAAGGACTATCAGAAAAACCCGGTCTTCTTGAATTGATCAATTCGGTATATTGAGCTGAACTTGTATAGAAACAGCTAACAAAAAGTAAAAACAACCCGATTTTTCGCATAACTATATTATATTTTACAAATTAAGGTGATTTTATAAGTTCATTTCTTTCAAAAAACAAAGATAACAAATAAGATGCTAGACATATTTTTATGTAATAACCTTAGCTATTTCATAAAAATATAACGCAGTCAGATTGCTTGTTATTTTTGTTCCCGTAAGGGGTTTTATAATTCCTCACCTTGTTTCCCTAGGGTTTCAAGACTATTTAACTATAAAAATTTTGATGTGAATGAACTTTTAGAACAACCTTAAAACATTTTATCTATAACTAAACGCTTTAGTTGCGTTCAAATTGTTATTTTTGGGAACAACATTAAAATTTATTAGTGAAACTCAATTTTGAGTTTGTTTTATAAATTTTTCAAAATTGTAAGTTGAACTAATCCTGCTCCCGATAGTTATCGGAATCAGCGGGTTCTAAGGTTAATAACTTGTCGGTCTTTGGCGGACAATTCGCCTTAAAGGATTCTGTTTCGAGACATCAGGATGCTTTGAGGTTTAATACATTTACCGATTAATATTTTATGCAACAAGCAGGATTAATGAACTTTATCAGAACCATACTAATTATTGTACTTGTCTATTATGCATTTAAATTTATTGCAAGACTTGTGTTTCCGTTACTTTTTAAAAAAGTAATGAGTAATGTAGAGAAAAAATTCAATGAACAACAACATAGAAACGCTACAAATGAACCTCCTATAAAAGAAGGAGAAACAGTAATAGACAAAACACCAAATCAAACTAAAAAAATTAATGATGATGCTGGTGAATATGTCGATTATGAAGAAATAGAATAGTTAAAAGAATGATAAAGAACAATAAAATAACTCCTCTTTTAATAGCAATTTTAGTATTTGTCATTGTTTCATTGGCTTATTTTTCTCCGGTATTAGAAGGAAAAAAATTATTTCAAAGTGATATTGCTCAGTTTAGAGGCATTTCAAAAGAAATTGTTGATTTTAGAGCAGAACATAATGAAGAACCATATTGGACAAATAGGGCTTTTGGCGGTATGCCAGCCTATAATGTGAGTGCCTACTATCCTCATAATTATATTAAAAAAGTAGATTTGCTATTGCGCTTTTTACCACGTCCGGCAGATTATTTGTTCTTGTATTTTTTAGGCTTTTTTATACTGTTATATGTATTAAAAGTTGAATGGAAACTAGCCATTGTAGGTGCGCTGGCTTTTGGTTTTTCAACTTATTTCATCATTATTTTTGGTGCTGGTCATAATGCAAAAGCGCATGCAATTGCTTATATGCCAATTGTGTTGGCCGGAATTTTATCCGTTTTTAAGCGCAATTATTTACTAGGATTTATTTTAACAACATTAGGAATGGCATTTGAAATTAATGCCAGCCATCCGCAAATGACCTATTACTTGCTGTTTATGGTGCTTATATTAGGCTTGGTTTATTTGATAGATGCTATAAAAGAAAAAACCATTCCTCATTTTATTAAGAGTATTGCTATTATGTCAGTCGCTGTGATTTTGGCGGTAGGTGTCAATGCAACTAGTTTATTAGCCACTAAAGAATATGCTAACGAAAGCACCCGAAGTAAAAGTGAATTAACCATTACACCAGAAGGTAAACAGAAAGAAAACATAACTACTGGTTTATCTAAAGAATATATTACTGAATATAGTTATGGTACTTTCGAAACTTTTAATTTATTAATACCAAGGTTTTATGGCGGAGGTAATAGAGAAAATTTAGGAAAGGATTCTGAAACGTATCAATTTTTAAAAGATAAGATCGGGAGAACGCAAGCTAAAAGTTATTCAGAAAATTTACCAATGTATTGGGGAGAACAAACTTTTGTTGAAGCACCTGCTTATATAGGTGCTGTTCTTATATTTTTATTTGTACTAGGGCTCTTTTTAGTGAAAGGAAAGCTTAAAAAATGGTTACTTGCGGCTACAATCTTCTCTATTTTATTGAGTTGGGGAAAGAATTTTCCTGTCTTAACCAATTTTTTTATTGATTATGTGCCTTTGTATAATAAATTCAGAGCAGTTTCTTCTTTTCAGGTAATTGCTGAATTGGCTGTTCCTTTATTAGCCATAATTACGTTGAGTCAGTTTTTAAAATCTGAAAAAGAAAATGTTGAGCGTTTAAAATATTTAAAATATACGCTTTACGGAGTAGGAGGAATCACATTAATATTTACACTATTTGGTACTAGTTTATTTAATTTTGAAAGTTTTAGAGATGCCGGTTTAGAACAACAATTACCAGGATTCAGCGAAGCTATTATTGCCGATAGAAAGTCTATTTTCTTTAAAGATAGTTTACGTTCGTTACTATTAGTTTTGTTTTCTGCAGGTCTATTATGGGCATTTTTAAAGCAGAAAATAAATAAAAATGTGACTATAATTGCATTTGCTGTGTTGATCTTATTTGATTTGGTTGGTGTAAATAAACGTTATGTAAATGCCGATGATTTTGTGTCAAAAAAACAAGAAGAAAAACCTTTTCAGGCAACAGCTATTGACAAAGAGATTCTAAAGGATAAATCACATTATAGAGTAATCAATTTTTTGGTTGATCCGATGAACGACGGAAGCACTTCGTATTTTCATAATTCTATAGGTGGTTATCATGCTGCTAAACCAAGACGTTATCAAGAATTATTTGAACATCAAATAGCCAAAAACAATTATGAAGTGTTAAATATGCTTAACACTAAATATATTATTTTTCCAGATAATGAAGGAACTCCTAGATTACAACTAAATAGTGAAGCAAATGGTAATGCTTGGTTTGTTAATGAAGTGGAATTTGTAAACTCTGCTGATGAAGAAATTAAAGGCTTAGATAGTTTAAGAACGAAACAAAAAGGCATTATAAATGTAGAATTTAAGAATGAAATACCCAAATTGTCTTTTGCAAAAGACAGCCTAGCCAGTATTAAATTAACTTCTTACCAAGCTAACGAAATGGTTTATGAAAGCAGTACTACAACTGAGCAACTGGCTGTATTTTCTGAAATATATTATAAAAATGGATGGAATGCTTATGTAGACGGTAAATTATTGCCGCATTTCAGGGCAAATTATGTATTGAGAGCAATGATAATTCCTAAAGGGAAGCATAGAATCGTTTTTAAATTTGAACCCACCATCATTAAAAAAGGAAATACAATTACACTTATTTCTTATGCCTTTTTATTATTAATTCCGTTGGGTTGGTTCTTTGTAGAAAAAAAAGAAAAATCGAAATGAGTCATCACAATAAAAGGTATAACCACACTATTGAATTTTTACAAAAAGTATTACCGGCGCCTACTACAATTTTAGATTTAGGAACCCGTAATGTATTTAGTGAAATTATGGAACAACATGGTTATACTGTCTACAATACCGAAGGTGAAGATTTAGATGTGTTACCTGAAATAGTAAAAAAACACAAAGTAGATGCTGTAACAGCTTTTGAAATATTTGAACATTTATTAGCGCCTTTTAATGCTTTACAAGCGATAGAATCAACTAAATTGATTGCTACTATTCCACTTAATTTATGGTTTGCAAAAGCATATAGATCAAAAACTGAAGAATGGGATAGACATTACCATGAGTTTGAAGATTGGCAATTTGATTGGTTATTGGAAAAGTCAGGATGGAATATTAAAGAAACTCAAAAATGGACCAGCCCAGTTAATAAAATAGGATTCAGACCTATTTTACGAAAATTTATCCCTAGATATTACGCTGTTTACGCTGAAAGATAATTATGCGAATAGGAATGATACTTGACAAAACCTTTCCGCCCGATCCAAGGGTTGAAAATGAAGCAATTTCTTTAGTAGAAAATGGTTTTAAAGTATATCTTTTTTGTTTAAAATATGATGCTGATCAATTAGAAGATGAAGTTATAAATGGGATTCATGTAAAAAGATATCAGTCTAGTACACTTGAATACAAACTATCCGCATTAGCATATACTTTTCCTTTCTATACGAATAAGATGTATCAAAAAATAAGTAACTTTCTAACAAAATATAATATTGAAGCTATTCATATTCACGATATTAGAATTGGAGAAGCTGTTTTTAAAGCCAATAAAAAATTAAAATTACCTGTAGTTTTAGATCTGCATGATAATATGCCTGAGATTATGAAACACTATCCTCATGTGCAAAAATTTCCGGGAAAGTATTTAATATCTCCTAAAAAATGGAAACAAAAGGAGGAAGAGTTTATTCAAAAAGCAACCAAAATCATTACAGTTTCTAATGAATTTAAAGATGAGGTTGTTAATAGAACCAATATTAATGACTCTAAAATTAAAGTTGTACCAAATACTGTCAGAAAATCATTTTATGAAGATTATATTGTAGATAAAGCCATTTTAAATAGATATAAAAATGATTTTGTTATCTTGTATTTGGGAGATACAGGCATAAGAAGAGGTTTGTTAACTGCAATTGAAGCAGTCTCTCACTTAAAAAGTACTATAGAGAATATAAAATTAATTATTGTTGGAAGTAACACCACAGATACGGTTTTAAAACAAAGAGTGAGCACACTAGGTCTTGAGGCATATGTTGATTTTCAAGGCTGGCAAAATGTAAAGCTCTTTCCTTCGTATATTATAGCGAGCACAATTTGTATTTCGCCATTATATAGAAATATTCAACATGATGTAGCTTATGCCAATAAATTATTTCAATATATGAGTTTTGCAAAACCTGTTTTGGTAAGTAATGCAACTGCCCAGAAAAATCTAATAGAAAGGACGAAGAGTGGTTTGGTTCATATTGAAAAAAATAATAAAGATTTTGCTGAAAAGATCAAACAATTGTTTGCTGATAAAACTTTAAGAAATAAACTTGGTGCAAATGGAAAGAAATTTATTGAAGAAGAATTTTGTTGGGAAAAAGTATCAAATAAATTAATACAAATCTATCAAGAATTGAGTAATTGAAAGTATTGATTATAACATATTATTGGCCTCCTGCCGGAGGTTCTGGCGTACAACGCTGGCTGAAGTTTGTAAAGTATTTACAAGGTTTTGATATAGAACCTATAATTTATACTGTCGATAATCCAAATTATGCTATTGTTGATGAAACACTTCAAAATGAAGTGCCAAATACCGTTGAGATATTAAAACAACCCAATAAAGAGCCTAATAGTTTATTGTCACTTTTTGGTAGTAAAAAACAACAAACCAGCGCAGGATTTTTAGATGCAAATCCTTCTTTTTTCGGGAAGATCATTCAATATATAAGAGCCAATTTTTTTATACCTGATGCACGCAAATATTGGATCAAACCTTCAGTAAAGTATCTAATTAATTATCTAGAGAAGAATAAAGTTGATGTAATAATTAGTACAGGTCCACCACATAGTTTGCATTTGATAGGATTACAATTAAAACAGAAATTATCCCAAAGCCTCGGGATAAAGTGGATTGCTGATTTTCGTGACCCTTGGACAGATATTGATTATTTTCATCAATTACCATTAACTCAAAAATCAATAGATAAGCATTTTCAATTAGAAAAAGAAGTGGTCAGTAATGCCGATTGTGTTTTGGTAGTTGGTAAAACCATGAAAGAAAATTATTTAAAATTCAATAAAAATATTGAGGTAATTACTAACGGATTTGACGATAATGAAGAAGTAAAAGATGTTGAATTAGATGCTAAATTTTCATTTGTACACATTGGTATGATGAATGCTGATAGAAACCCAAAAACACTTTGGAAAGTACTATCTGAAATCTTAAAAGAAAATAATGCATTTGCCAATGATTTTCAATTGAAATTGATTGGTAAATGTGCAGATGAAGTGTTGAAAAGTATTAAAAATGTTGGATTGATATCCAATGTAGAAATGATAGACTATTTGCCACATAACAAAGTGATCGCTTTTCAAAAAAGTGCTCAGGTCTTGCTATTGGCTGTCAATAATGTACCAAGTGCTAAAGGTATCATAACCGGAAAAATATTTGAATATTTACAAGCAAATCGCCCTATTTTAGCGATTGCACCAACCGATGGAGATTTAGCAGAAATAATTAACATAACAAATTCGGGAAATATTGTGAATTTTGATGATGCTGAAACATTGAAAAATACTGTTTTAGAGCTTTATAGCGCTTATAAAAATCATAATTTAGTAGTTAATTCAAAAAATATTAAAAGGTACCATAGAAAACATTTAACAGAACAATTAGTAGAAATAATTAATAGGACTAAAAAGTAAGTATTATTTCTTTAAGTCTAGATGTCTCCCTGAGCGCAGTCGAAGGGTCTTTGTCAATGAAAAGTTTAAAAAACAATTATTATATAGTTATAAAGTACTATAAATATGAATAAAATTGTAACCATATTAGGTGCCAGACCACAATTTGTAAAAGCAGCAGTATTAAGTAGAATTATTGCCAGCCATAATGAGATAGAAGAAATTATTATCCATACCGGGCAACATTTTGATGCGAATATGAGTGACGTTTTCTTTACAGAAATGGAAATTCCCAAGCCAAAATACAATCTGGATATTAACGGGCTAGGTCATGGTGCTATGACCGGACAAATGTTGGAAAAAATTGAAGAAGTACTGATAGATGAAAAACCAAAAGCAGTTGTAGTTTATGGAGATACAAATTCGACCATTGCTGGAGCTTTGGCTGCTAAAAAGATGAATATTAAAGTGATTCATATAGAAGCTGGTTTACGATCATATAATATGACAATGCCCGAGGAGATCAACAGAATTCTAACAGATAGAATTTCTGATTTACTGTTATGTCCTACAGATACAGCAATTGAAAATTTACAAAAAGAAGGCTTTGCTAATTTAGATGCTAAGATTGTGAAATGCGGTGACATTATGAAAGATGCTGTTGAGTTTTACAGTAAAACTTCTGCTGAGAGATCATCAATTCTGAAAGATTTGGGTTTAATAAATAATGAGTTTGTATTAGCTACTATTCATCGTCAGGAAAATACAGATGACATTAAAAAATTGAGATCTATCTTTGAAGGACTAGAACAGATCAATACTTACTGTAAAGTAGTTTTACCTTTGCATCCAAGAACAAAAAAAATTCTAGAAAAGTATAACCTTTCATATAATATTACTACCATAGAACCGGTGGGTTATTTTGATATGTTAGAACTACTGAAGCATTGTAAAATGGTGATTACTGATAGTGGTGGATTACAAAAAGAAGCTTTTTTTAATAAAAAACATTGTATTATTGCTAGAGAAGAAACCGAATGGGTTGAACTTGTAGATAATGGATTTGCTAAAATTATCGGTAATGATACTACTAAAATGATAGCAGCTTTTCAAGATTTTAAAAATAGTAGAGCCGATTTTTCTGTAAACCTTTATGGAAACAAAATAGGTGAGAGCATATATGCTGAGATTCTTAATTTAATAAACTAAAACAAATGACACTTCCAAAATTTTTATTAGGTGATAATACCGATTTTCCTGATGATATTTTTATAATCCATACTGAATACCCTCAGGTTATTATTAATTTAGTGAATGATGAAGTAGAATGGCTTGAAGAAATTAAAGCTGATAATGAAACAGCATTAACTAATGAGGTAAATGAATTGATTGAACTAGCCTCTCAGTTTTATGATAGAGAAATGGAACGGTATGACAATGAATAAAAAAGGCTGTCTAAAAAGTTACTTTTTATGTCAGTTTGAGCGGAGCCGAAAACTATTACTTGCTTAATACAAGAACCTTTTCCCGAGTACTCGGGACGCTCAAGGGGACAATTAGATTATTACTTTTAGACAGCCTCTTTATTTTTACAAAAGAGGTTTATAAACCACCTTTTAATTCATCTTGCCATTTATGAAGTTCATCCCATTTGCCTTCATCAGCCATTTTAGCTTGTTCAGCCCAGGTTTTAGGATTATGTACTGTATAAGCAGGACCAGCTGCATCTAATACTTTTTGTATTCTGCTTTCAGCAGCCTGAGAAAGCTGTTTAAAACTCCAAAGACCATCAGCATTTAACAAGTCTTTAATTTTCGGGCCTATACCTTCAATTTTAGTATAATCATCTTTAACAGAATCATCAACTTTAGGGATAGCTGCAAAAGCAGCAGCAGCAGCAGTAAGTTTAGATTTATCTTTTCTGCAAGCATCTAGTTCTACTTCTAAACCTCTAATTTTAGCAGAATAATCAGTAGTATCTCCACCACCATTTCCGCCAAATAATTGTTTCAATAACCAGCCTAATAATAGACCCAATAGAAATGCGCCTAACAACCACATTAGCCATGTCATAAACACGTCTGATCCGTCGCAAGCTGTTGTATTTATTTGTAATAATAACATAATTTTATTTTTTTAATTTGATTAGTACTTTATTTTATTTCTATTTCTACTCTTCTATTTTTTTGCCTTCCTTCTTCAGTATCATTAGTGGCAATTGGTTGAGCTTCACCTTCAGAAGCAACTTTTATTCTATTGCCACCAGTTCCCAATTTAATTAGGTGTTTTTTTATAGATAAAGCTCTATTCATACCAAGTTTTTTATTATAGACAGGGTTTCCGATATTATCTGTATAACCCGTCAGCATAATAATTTTATCATTCCCTTCAAGTGCTTTAGGTATTCTAGATAAATAATTGAGAATATTATCATTGTCTATTTCATGAGTTGAATTATAAGGAAAATAGATCAATGCTTTATTATCAATTTCTTGAATGTTTTCGTTTCTGGTCATCCAATTTAAAACAGTACCTCCAAATGGTTTTGTTTTAGCATCTTCTAAAAAGTTTACTAGTTTAGAGGCAATTTCCATTTTATCAGCAGGAATAGAATCTAGCAATAATTGCCGTACGGCATCTGCTCTGGCTAATCCTAAATCATCAAAAGTGGTATTGTTGACTTCATCAGAAAAGTATGGTCCCACGATTCTTAAAATTTTGTCACCGGCAAGACCTGAAAATATTTCATTTTTTTTGTCTGGCCAAAGATCATTGGTTATGGCTTTATTAGAGTTCCAATCAAATACCAAAGGTCCGTACTTTACGGCTTTGGGCGCTATTGTTTCTTCTACAGTATCATTACAGCACAGAACGGTTTCTTTATACCATTTCCATCCAAACCATGCTAAAATAATGAATAAAAGAAGAAGCAAAAATGCTAAAAATTTCTTCATTTAAAATTGTGTTTAGTTAATTAAATAGTTTTTTTGTTGTGATAAATTTAAGAAATTAATTTTACTTTAACATTTTAAGAAATTAATTCTTAATTAGTTAACCGATATTATTTTGCAGATTTAACCAATTCTAATTGGTTGGTATTGGTTTTAGTGAGAAACAATCCGTAGTTTACAGTAGCAATATTTTTTTCAATTTTATCTATAGTACCAACAGCTTTTCCATCAATTAAACGAACATGATCGTTTAATTTGAATTTGTAATTGGCATTGGTTTTTGCAACCTCTTTTTTTACTGTACTTTTTTGTTTCCTAATTTTCTTTACTTCTTTTAATACTTCACGTTTGACAGTCTCTAATTTTTTTTCAGTTGCAATTCTCTTAGTTTTTTGCTGTTTTTTTGCTGCTTTAGATGTAATCCCGATCCCGATAGCTATCGGGACAGTTTTATATTTTTTAGTGTATTTACTTTTTTCGATAAGTACCCACTTCATAAAATCAGCAAGTAATTTCTTTTTATTATTAGTTTGAAAGTAGTTATTTGAGAACTCATTTATTTTTCTTCCAATTGATAACATTTTTTGATTGTTATCGTATAACTCTTGGAAGCTTTCTAGTTTTTCTTGAATTTTTAGTTCTTTTTTTGATAAACTTTTGGAATGCTGTTTGGCTTTATTTTGTTCACTTTCAAGACTTTCAGATGTTCTTCTGAGTTTATTACTTTCCTTTTGAAGTTTAGAAATGGTTTTGTCTAATCTAATCTTTCCGCGTTCAACTTTCTTTTTTGCTCTATTGACAATGCTAAACGGAATACCATTTTTTTGAGCTACTTCAAATGTAAAAGAACTTCCGGCTTGACCGATATGTAATTTAAATAAAGGTTCTAACGTTTTTTCATCAAACTGCATATTGGCATTGACCGTATTTTCTAATTCGTCAGCCAACACTTTTAGATTTGAATAATGTGTCGTAATAATACCGTATGCATTTTTGTTATAAAATTCTTCTAAAAATATTTCTGCCAGAGCACCACCCAATTCAGGATCACTACCGGTACCAAATTCATCAATTAAGAATAGCGTATTCTTATTACACTTTCTCAAAAAATTCCGCATATTTTTTAAACGATAACTATAAGTACTCAACTGATTTTCAATAGATTGATTATCGCCAATATCGGTAAGGATAGTGTCAAAAAAATATACTTCACTACGCTCGTGAACCGGAATTAAAATTCCGCTTTGTATCATTACCTGTAATAACCCAATGGTTTTTAACGTAATACTTTTTCCACCGGCATTAGGTCCGGAAATGACAATGATTTGCTGCTTTTCATTTAATTCTAATGTTTGTGGTACTGTTATAATCTGTTGTTTTTTATTACTTTCTAATAAAATAGGATGGAAAGCATCTATTAATAAAACTTTTTTAAGTTCAGATATTTTTGGTAACAGTCCATTTATTTGTAGTGCATATTTTGCTTTAGCTGAAAGAACATCAATAGCTGTCAAATAATATTGATATTGTTTTAATAAGCCTGCATAAGGCCTGATTGTGTTGGTGAGTATTTTTAAAATTCTAATAATTTCCTGTTCTTCTTCATAAACTAAATTTTGTAGTTCTCTACTCAATTTTAATGTTGCTTCCGGCGCTATAAAAACAATACTTCCGGTTTTTGAGTTCCCTAAAATACTACCTTTAACTTTACGTCTATGCATTGCTTGTACTGCTAATACACGTTGATTGTCGACAACAGATTCTCTAATGTCATCTAAAAAATCATGTTTGGCATAATGATTTAAAGCTTTGGTAAAACTAGTGCCAATCTGTCCTCTTATGGTATTAATCTCTTTACGGATTACTCTTAATTCTGCAGTAGCATTATCTTTTACCTCGCCAAAACGATTGATGACCTTATCAATACTTTCAATGATGATTTTTGTATATTCAATCTCTTCAGAAAAAGTATGTAGTGTTGGATAATATTCTTTGAATTTTTTAAAGAATTTTAATAAGGTATTTACAGTGTCAGAAATGGTAGCCATACTTTGAAATGATATAGACTCTAAAAAACTATCTTCAATGCTTAAGACATGTATTTCATTAGTTATTTCTTCAAAATGATGGTTGGGTATTTTATTTTCATTTTCAAAAGACGCTAAATACTCATTGGTTTGATATAATTGTTGTAATAAGTCAATTTTATTTGAATAAGGTTCTATTTGTAGTATCGCTTCTTTACCTAAATTAGTATTGCAATGGCTTGCAATACTATTAAGAACCGTGTTGAACTCTAAATCGTTCAGTGTTTTTTTTGAAATACTACTGCTCAAAATTGTATATTTGATGTACTGAGACCTTTTAAAAATTATAAATATTAAGGTGATCACCATTTTTGTTTCAAAGGTCTCACTACTTGCAAAGTAACTATTTTAATAAATAATATGAATGTAAATATTGCAGAAAGTTGGAAATCGGTTTTACATGAAGAGTTTGAAAAAGAATATTTCAATAGGTTGGTCAATTTTGTAAAAACAGAATATCAACAATATAAATGTTTCCCAAAAGGGAATAAGATATTTTCAGCCTTTGATCATTGTTCTTTTGATGATTTAAAAGTAGTTATTATTGGTCAGGATCCTTATCATGGTGTAGGGCAAGCTAATGGTTTATGTTTTTCAGTCAATGATGGTATTGATAAACCACCATCGTTACAAAATATTTTTAAAGAAATTGAAACCGATTTAGGGAAACCGATGCCTAACAATGGTAATTTAGAACGTTGGGCAAAACAAGGTGTGTTATTATTGAATGCAACATTAACAGTTAGAGCACATCAGGCAGGATCTCATCAAAACAAAGGTTGGGAAACTTATACAGATGCGGTTATATCACAAATTTCTAGAGATAAGGAGAATGTAGTTTTTTTACTTTGGGGAGGTTATGCAAAAAAGAAAGGAGCAAAAATTGATAGCTCAAAACATTATATTTTAACTAGCGGTCATCCATCTCCATTAAGTGCTAATAGAGGGTTCTGGTTTGGTAATTCGCATTTTGGTAAAACCAATGCTTTTTTAGAAAATAAAGGC
The DNA here is from genome assembly GCA_964463085.1 of uncultured Flavobacteriaceae bacterium. Lineage (GTDB taxonomy): Bacteria > Bacteroidota > Bacteroidia > Flavobacteriales > Flavobacteriaceae > Aureibaculum. The sequence continues at coordinate 37,276 of CAYXAZ010000024.1, forward strand.
TTGCAAATTATTGACTGGTAATTTGTCTTTGGTTATTTTGTACATCATTAATAACCCATTCTAATTGTTCATCTTTTTCTAGTTTAGTTGTAGGGATGTAAACATCTGGCTTGATTCCGAAACCATCAGGGCTAATATGATGAGGGGTTTTTATGGTCATTAAGCCAATCTTCATTTTCACTTTTGAATTAGGGAGTTCTACTGGTGCAAATAAACCGGCTACTGTACCGTTATAAGCACCACCAGTTTCTTCTCCTACAAAAATAGCTCGTTCTGTAGCCTTTAAATGTGTAGATAAAATACTACTCGCAGAAAAACTAGCACCGTTTATGAGTACATAAATATTGCCTTTGTAATTATTTGACTTAGGCTTTCTTGCTTTTGATTGTTTAAATCTAAAGTATGGACTTCCTTCTTTCTTTTTAACTTTTAAGCCTTGATATACAATAACTACCGGATATAATAATGTTGTTAAAGATCTTTTTAGCCAAGATTTAGAATGCATTCTAGGATAAATAAAACTTGCTCTTTTAGTCATTTTTGCATCTTCAATAAAAACATATTCTTTATCGGTCAAATAGGAGTAGAGCTCATCTATTTCTCCTAATCTTCCCCCAAGATTGTCTCTTAAATCAATAATTAAGTGATTGCTATTTGCTGAATCTATTTTCAAAAAACTTTCTTTATAAAACTTTTTATAACCACCATTTTTAAAGCCACGAATTTTCATATATGAAACGACTATTGTAGAATCAGGCTTTATAAATTTAAAATTCCTGGTTTTTTCTTTGGTATAATTATTATATCCATAAGTATGAACCCAAGCTTTATTTTTCTTTTTTCTCTTTTTAGCTAATTTCTTTTCTGCCTTAAGAAGTTTTTGTTTAGTAGTATCTTTAATATTTTTTTTAGTGTATTTAGCATACAAATAGCGAGAATAGATGCTGTCATTTTTTTTAAGCTTTATTAGTATACTATCTTTCCGTTGGTGTGTGTTTAAGTAGTAACTACCAAAATGACGGCTTGTAATTTTAGGAATAAAAGTTTTGTTATAACCATCACCGGTACTTAACTTTTGAAATGATTTTACAAGGTCTTGAGTATTTTCATTGTTTATACTGATAATTTCTGAACCAACAATAAGTGTACTATCTTTTCCGTAATTCTTTTTAATAAATAATTTAGTGTTAATATTTTGAATATTTAATGGCTTAAACGGATTTTCACTTTTCTTTTTAGCTTTTTTTTCTTCTTTTGTTTTTTTTCTATATGGAGGATAAATTACTGTATGACCTTGTTTTATACTAGCAATGATAGGAGCTAATTGTTTGTAAAAATCTTTGCTGGAAATTGGCTTGTCTATACTATTTTTTAATATGTTAAATTTTTTATCTAAGGCATCTTTATTAATATACCAATATAGATCAGGATGTAATTTTTGCAATTTTTTATATGCATAATCAACATCATTATGAAGTTCTTTAGGGCTATGAAGTTTTGTGATTTGCTGATTGTATTTTTCTGTAGAAGCACAACTTGTTAATATAAATATTAAAAAATATATGGTCAATTTATTTTTCATTGCGATTTGGTTGCTTCTGTATGAGTTTACCTAAATTTATATATTATCAATTTCTTACAACACCAAGTGTGGCTCTTTGTCCGGTCAAAATATTCCAGTCTTGTGAAGAAAGTAGATTCCCTTTTTCGTCATATACATTTAATTGAGCTGTATTCGGTCCTGAATAACCTTCATTGATAGCTTCAATATCAATTCGATTATACCCTTTTTTCAAGTCAATGTAAATAATAGTATACAATCCATTCAACATAATGTTTGAATTAATAATTTGTTCATTCACATACACTTTTATTCGATCTCCATCTACTAGACTATGATCGCGAACCTCAATTCTAACTAATTTTGAAGTGCTGTGTAAAGTGCCTAAATTAAAATCACTTGTAAGTTTTACATTACTCATATCCTTTCCGTTAAAGGATCTTTTAACCAAAACATCAGAATCTACTTTGTTTGTTTGAGACATAAAATTGATCGTTCTTTTTTTATTTGTATTTAAAGGATCAAAATATTTTTTGATATTGGGCTCAATTCCAAAAAAGATTTTTTTAGGTTTAAAATTAAGAATAGAAATTTTATTTGTAGTATCAATCAATGTTAAATTCAATGGTTTTATCTCTTTTTGACTATCTAAAAAAAGAGAAATTGATTTACTAGTATCAGCTTTTTTTGAAGTGCTTTCTTGTGAAAAGAGTTGCGTCGAAAAAATGATAATAAATAATAAAGAGATTGATTGTATGTAACTTTTTGTTTTCACTTATTAGTGATAGCATCAATATTAGTGCCGAAGCTTATTATTTAATGTTTTTTTGCAAAAATAGATAAATTTAATTGACACTTAAAGAATTAAATAAAAGGTTTTGTTAAAATTAAAAGAGTTATTCTTATTATTTAGACTAATTTACCTGTAAAAACTTTCAGAATAGTCAGCTAATTTTTTATTTTTAATCTAAAAAATTCCCCTAGGCTCTGCCTTGGGGTTTCCGATTTCACCTCTCCTTGAGGAGAGGTCAAAACTTTCGGAGAAAGTTTTGGGTGAGGTGTAATAAATAAATTTCGGCTTTTGTACCTTTAGGTCAAAGCTTGTGCCCAGCTTGACTGGGTATAAAACGAGCGAAATACCTCTACGGCTCTGCCTAGGGGATAGTTTGTTTTAAGAAATTTATTTGTATTTTTGATAAAATAAAAGTATAAAATTATGGCAACAATAACATTAAAAGGCAATACAATACATACTAGTAATGAACTACCAAAAATAGGTGCGCAGGCTCCAGATTTCACGATGATAAAAAACGATTTATCAAAGTCAAGTTTAGCGGATTATAAAGGATCTAAAGTTGTTTTAAATATTTTTCCAAGTATTGATACCGGTACTTGTGCAGCATCTGTAAGGCAATTTAATAAAGAAGCAGCTGAATTAGAGAATACAAAAGTACTATGTATTTCTAGAGATTTACCTTTTGCGCAAGCGCGTTTTTGTGGTGCTGAAGGTATAGAAAATGTTGTCAATCTATCAGATTTCGCTACTGGCGATTTTGGTAAAGATTATGGCTTACAAATTATTGATGGACCACTGGCCAATTTGCATTCTAGAGCAGTTGTTGTTTTAGATGAATCAGGAAAAGTAATATATACCGAGCAAGTAGGTGAGATAGTAGATGAGCCTAATTACAAAGCTGCTCTGGAAGCATTATTAGATGAATAGTAATCATCTTTGATTCCGCAAATTGAACTTTAACCAATGAAAAGGCCCAATGATAATTTTTTACGTGGTAGAATAAGAAGCTTTAAATTTGCTTTACGAGGTGCTTGGTTATTAATTACTACAGAATCTAGTATTATGGTGCAATTTAGCATTGCAATTATAATGACTATTGCAGGTTTTGTATTTGATATTTCTGCTATTGAGTGGATGTTTCAATTATTAGCTATTGGTTTGGTCTTAGTTGCTGAATCACTAAACACCGGTATTGAAAAATTGTCTGATTTTATCCATCCTGATTATCATAAGAAGATAGGTTTTATTAAAGATATTTCTGCCGGAGCAGCTATTATTGCAGCTATTATTGCTGTAATTATTGGTTTAATTATATATCTACCAAAATTTTCTTAAACTTTTAATCGTAGGCGGATAACTCCTATGGACGCCTCTATTAATTCATTCGCATCAAAATTTTCAGAGCTTTTCTTAGACGAATAAAATTTA
>CAYXAZ010000025.1:0-40066 GCA_964463085.1 uncultured Flavobacteriaceae bacterium
GCTTGAACAAATTTAAAATTTTTAACGACCCAATTTACGGATTTATTAGCATTCCCAATGAAATAATTTTCGATATTATCGAACATCCTTATTTTCAGCGTTTAAGACGCATTTCTCAGATGGGGTTATCTTATTTTGTATATCCCGGAGCACATCATACTCGATTTGAACATGCTTTAGGAGCCATGTATTTGATGCAAAAAGCGATACATGTTTTAAAAAGAAAATCCATAGAAATTTCTGACAAAGAGGAAGAAGCATTATTAATAACCATTTTATTACATGATATTGGTCATGGTCCGTTTTCACATACTTTAGAACACAGTTTGATAAATAATAATGAACATGAAGAAATATCATTATTATTTATGCAAAAACTCAATGAAGAGTTTAAAGGAAAGTTAACTCTGGCAATTGAAATTTTTAAAGGAAATTATCATAGGTCATTTTTTAATCAATTAGTTTCTGGTCAATTAGATATTGACAGATTAGATTATTTAAAAAGAGATAGTTTTTATACTGGTGTTACTGAAGGTAATATTAATACCGAACGAATTATTTCAATGCTTACTGTTGTTGATAATAATTTGGTTGTTGAAGAAAAAGGCATTTATTCAGTAGAGAAATTTATCATTTCAAGACGTTTAATGTATTGGCAGGTCTATTTACATAAAACAAGCTTAGTAGCTGATTACATATTAATTGACATTTTAAAACGAGCTAAAGAATTGATAAATAATAATATTGAAATTGTATGTAGTGATCCATTGTATTATTTTTTAGCGAGTACAGAAATTAAAAATTTTGATGATACTATTCTTCAAAGATTTTCTGAGATTGACGATTATGATATTATGATGGCTATAAAGCAATGGATGAATCACTCAGATTATGTTTTATCTAAATTATCTAAATCATTAATTTACAGGAATTTTCCAAAAATTAGAGTTCAAGGCTCAGAATTTTCTATTGAAGAAATAGTTGCAATTAAAAAGAAAACATCTAAACGATTAAATTTAGATGATACCCAAGTTGATTATTTCATCAAGTCAGGAGTTATTGAAAATCAAGCATATAACCTAAATCATAGTTCCATAAATATCTTATATAAATCTGGAAAAATTAAAGATATCATTAATGCTTCAGACCATTTAAATTTATTAGCATTAACCAAACCAGTTGTTAAACATTTTGTATATTATCCTAAATAAATTAACACAAATTTTTTTTATACTTTTGCAGGAGTGAAACAAGTATGTGAAATATGGGTACGAAAAGAGATGATTAATAGCGAACACATATGTTACCACTTAAAGAATATTAATTAAACATATGAAATTTACAGCTAAGCAAATATCAGATATACTAGAAGGTGAAGTCGAAGGAAATCCAAATGAAGAAGTTTTTAAACTCTCTAAAATAGAAGAAGGCGAAAAAGGTTCGTTGACTTTTTTATCAAATCCTAAATATACTTCTTTCTTATATACAACAAATGCTTCAGTTGCAATTGTAAATAAAAATTTTACTCCTGAAAAAGAAATATCAACTACACTGATCAAAGTTGAAGATTCCTACAAGGCTTTTTCTACATTATTAGAATACTATAACCAAGTAAAGTTAAATAAATCAGGAGTAGAAGACCCTCATTATATAAGTGAATCAGCTACCATTGGAGCTGATGTGTATATTGGTGCCTTTTCTTATATTGGTAATAATGCTACTATTGGTGATAATGTAAAAATTTATCCGAATGTATTTATTGGAGATAATGTTACTATAGGTAATAACACAACTCTTTTTGCTGGTGTTAAGATTTATTCTGAATCTACTATTGGCGAAAATTGTATATTTCATTCAGGCGTTATCATTGGCTGTGATGGATTTGGTTTTGTACCCGATGAAAATGGAATATATCAATCAGTACCTCAAACAGGAAATGTAGTCATTGAAGACAATGTTGATATTGGTGCAGCAACTACAATTGATAGGGCAACTTTAGGTTCAACTATTATTAGGAAAGGAGTGAAGCTTGATAATCAAATTCAGATCGCACACAATGTAGAGGTTGGTGAAAATACTGTTATTGCAGCTCAGACAGGAGTTGCAGGTTCTACTAAAATAGGCAAAAATTGTTTAATTGGAGGTCAAGTAGGTTTTGCGGGACATTTAACTATTGGAGATAATGTTCGCATTCAGGCGCAGTCTGGTATTAGCAGAAATTTAAAAGATAATGAAACCGTTCAAGGAAGTCCAGCATTACCTTATTCTGATTATAATAAGTCATATGTTCATTTTAAAAACTTGTCAAAATTGGTTGATAAAGTTCACGAATTAGAGAAGTTGATAAAAAACCAAAAGGAAAATTGATGAACACTAAACAGAAAACTATAAAAAAAGAAATTTCACTCTCTGGGGTGGGATTACATACAGGAAAAAATGTTACAATAACTTTTAAACCTGCACCTATAAATTATGGTTATACATTTACAAGAATAGATTTAGAAGGTAGCCCTATTATTGAAGCAAAAGCTGATTACGTTGTCGACACTCAAAGAGGCACTAATCTTGAAAAGAATGGTGTTAAAATTAATACATCAGAACATGTATTAGCAGCAGTAGTTGGACTGGAAATTGATAATATTTGTATTGAACTAAATGCAGCTGAACCTCCTATCATGGATGGTTCATCAAAATATTTTATTGAAGCGTTAGAACAGGCAGGTATTGAAGAACAAGATGCTGAAGTAAATGAATATATTGTAAAAGATATTATATCTTTTAAAGATGAAGCTTCTGGAAGCGAAATTATTATAATGCCATCTGACACCTATGAAGTAACAACCATGGTTGATTTTGGTACTAAAGTATTGGGTACTCAAAATGCAACCTTAAAGCATATTTCTGAATTTAAAAAAGAAATTTCTGAAGCTAGGACTTTTAGCTTTTTGCATGAAATTGAAATGTTACTCGATAATGATCTAATTAAAGGAGGCGATTTGAATAATGCCATAGTTTATGTAGATAAGCCTTTATCTCCTGAAACTATGAAAAAATTAAGCACGGCTTTTAAGAAAGATAGTGTTAAGATAAAACCAAATGGAATTTTAGATAATTTAACTCTACATTGGCCTAATGAAGCTGCTAGACATAAATTATTAGATGTTATTGGAGATTTAGCATTGGTTGGTACTAAGATACGCGGTAAAGTTATTGCCAATAAACCGGGACATAGTATCAATACACAATTTGCGAAAAAGCTGGCAAAAATAATCAAAATAGAAAAACGTAATAATGTTCCTCAATTTGATTTGAATCAAACTCCATTAATGGATATTCATCAAATTATGGACATCCTACCACATAGACCTCCATTTTTATTGATTGATAAAATCTTGGAGCTTACTGACAACCATGTGGTTGGGGTTAAAAATGTAACAATGAATGAACCTTTCTTTGTTGGACATTTTCCTGGAGCTCCGGTAATGCCGGGCGTATTACAAGTAGAAGCAATGGCTCAATGTGGCGGAATTTTGGTATTGAGTACTGTACCAGATCCTCAAAACTATATAACATTATTCATGAAAATGGATAATGTTAAATTTAAACAAAAAGTGTTACCTGGAGATACACTAATTTTTAAAGCTGAATTGATGGAACCTATCAGAAGAGGAATTTGTCATATGCAAGCCTATGGGTATGCAAATAATAAACTAGTAGTTGAAGCTCAATTAATGGCATTAATTACAAAAAAAGCTGAATAATATGAATCAACCATTAGCATATATACATCCGGGTGCTAAAATAGCTACCAATGTTGTTGTAGAACCATTTACTACTATCAATAATAATGTGAGAATTGGTTCAGGTACATGGATTGGTTCAAATGTTACTATCATGGAAGGCGCTCGTATTGGAAAAAATTGTAGAATTTTTCCCGGAGCCGTTATTTCAGCAATTCCCCAAGACCTGAAATTTGAAGATGAGGATTCATTAGTAACCATTGGTGATAATACTACCATTAGAGAGTGCGTTACCATTAATCGAGGTACAAAAGCATATGGTAAAACCGTCATTGGTAAAAATTGCTTGATAATGGCAACAGCTCATGTTGCTCATGATTGTATTATAAAAGATCATGTTATTATCGTAAACGGTGTTACCTTAGGAGGGCATGTTGAAATTGGAGAATATGCCATCATAGGTGGCTTATCAGGAATACATCAGTTTATTCATATCGGTAAACATGTGATGGTTTCAGGTGGATCTTTAGTAAGAAAAGATATACCACCTTACACCAAAGCTGCAAAAGAACCATTGTCGTATGTAGGAATAAATTCTATCGGTTTACGTAGAAGAGGTTTTTCATCTGAAAAAATTAATGAAATCCAAAATATATATAGAATATTATTTCAGAAGAATAACAATACCACTCAAGCTTCACGTATTTTAGAGGCTGAACTAGATGCTACATCCGAAAGAGATGAAGTGCTAACCTTTATTAAAAACTCTCAGCGTGGTATCATGAAAGGGTATTCAAGTGGGTCTTAAAAGAATTTACGTTTTTAGATTAAAAGGTAAAATCAAAAAGAGTGATTAATAAATTAAAATATTTTGCTTATTACTATTAAATCGTAATTCGTGAATCAAAAATCGAAAATTTAGAATATGGCAAGTACATCAGATATAAAAAAGGGATTGTGTATTATATACAATAATGATACCTATAAAATTATAGAATTTCAACATGTAAAACCTGGAAAAGGACCAGCTTTTGTACGTACAAAATTAAAAAGTTTGACAACAGGTAAGGTGTTAGATAATACTTTTTCTGCTGGACATAAAATTGATGAAGTACGTGTAGAAACCAGAAAATACCAATATTTGTATAAGGATGCAGATACGTATCATTTTATGAATAATGATGATTATACACAAATTCAATTACAAGAAGAAATTTTAGACGCACCGGGTTTAATGAAAGAAGGTGAAACACTAACTATTATCGTAAGAGCTGCTGACGAATTGCCTTTAGCTGTTGAAATGCCTGCAAGTGTTATTTTAGAAGTTACCCACACAGAACCGGGTGTAAAAGGAAACACAGCTACCAATGCTACCAAACCGGCAACTGTTGAAACTGGAGCAAGTGTAAATGTTCCTTTATTTATCAATGAAGGTGATAAAATAAAAGTGGAAACTGAAAAAGGTACTTATCAAGAGCGTGTTAAAGGATAAATAACACCATATGAGGATTATATTTTCATTTCTATTATTATTTTTATTCTTTATTTCCTGTAAAGATAAAAACCTTGAACCCGTTAGTAATTTTAATATAGTAACTGTTGATAGTCTGTATACACTTGAAGTGCCAAAAGATATGGAAATAATGAATAGCTTGTATAATCAAGCATCATTACAATACGGAAGTCGTATTAAAGACGCTTATACGGTAGTAATTAATGAAGATAAAAAAGATTTTATTGTTTATTTTCGTCAGATAGGGGTGTATAATGAAGAACTATCAGTTATTAAAAATTATGCAGCTGCTCAAGTCAATTATTTCAGAGAAGAAATGAAAGCTACTAAAATTGAACAATATGATTTAACAGAAATAAACAATTATAATGCGCATCAATTTAGAATTGAACATAGAGTAAATCATTATAAAATGGCATATTTAATTGCTTATATTGAAACCGAAACTGATTTATTTATGATTATGAATTGGACACCTTTAGATAAATTTGATAAATTAGAAAGTGAGTTTAATGATATTAACGGTTCATTTAAACTAATTCAAAAGTAGTTTTCACATGAAACGAGCATGCAAGATTTTGACACCCAAGGGAATGATTAAGAGCGAACAGCATGTGTTACCGCTAAAAAATAAAATTTAAACACATGAAGTTTCCTAGAACATATACTTTACAAGAAGTTTCTAAACTCATTGATTCTGAATATATTGGAGAAGATGATTTTTCTGTATTTGGAATGAATGAAATCCATGTTGTCGAACAAGGAGATATTGTTTTTGTTGACCATCCAAAGTATTACGATAAAGCATTAAATTCAGCCGCTACTGTTATTTTAATAAATAAAGAAGTTGAATGCCCAAAAGGGAAAGCATTATTGATTTCTGATGACCCTTTTAGAGATTTTAATAAGCTTTCAACACACTTTAACCCTTTTAAATCATCTAAAAACTCTATAAGTACTTCAGCATCCATTGGTATAAATACTATACTTCAACCTAATGTTTTTATAGGTAACAATGTAACCATTGGTAATCATTGTATTATCCATTCAAATGTGTCTATTTATGATAATTGCAGTATTGGTAACAATGTTATTATTCATGCTGGTACAATCTTAGGAGCTGATGCATTTTATTATAAAAAAAGAGCAGCTGGTTATGACAGATTAACCTCCTGTGGAAGTGTAATTATTGAAGACAATGTTGAAATAGGAGCAGGGTGCACTATCGATCGAGGTGTAACTGGTCAAACTACGATAAAGAAAGGTTCTAAACTTGACAATCAGATACAAGTGGGGCATGACACTGTTATCGGCGAAAAATGTTTGATAGCATCACAAGTTGGTATAGCAGGATGCTGCATTATTGAAGATGAAGTTACCATTTGGGGACAAGTAGGTACCAATAGTGGAATTACTATTGGAAAAGGAGCAGTGATTTTAGGGCAAACCGGTGTTACAAAATCTGTTGAAGGCGGAAAGTCATATTTTGGAACTCCCATTACCGAATCTCGTCAAAAATTAAAAGAATTAGCAACGCTAAAACGATTGACTAAGGAAAAAAATAAAAGTAAAATTTGATATTTAAAGTTAAAAATAAAGTACTTTTGTTTGATAATAAATCGTAAATCATAATACCAAAATCATAAATCAAATGAGTGTTTTAGTAAATAAAAATTCAAAAATAATTGTTCAAGGTTTTACAGGAAGCGAAGGTACTTTTCATGCAACTCAGATGATTGAATATGGTACAAATGTAGTAGGTGGTGTTACTCCGGGTAAAGGTGGACAAACACATTTAGAGAAACCGGTTTTCAATACTGTTGCTGAAGCAGTTGAAAAAGCAGATGCTGATACAAGTATCATTTTTGTGCCACCAGCCTTTGCTGCAGATGCTATCATGGAAGCAGCAGATGGCGGTATTAAAGTAATTATATGTATTACTGAAGGTATTCCGGTGGCTGATATGGTAAAAGTAAAAGCTTATATTACTGATAAAGATTGCCGATTGATTGGTCCAAATTGTCCGGGTGTAATTACTCCGGACGAAGCTAAAGTTGGCATTATGCCGGGTTTTGTATTCAAAAAAGGGAAAGTCGGTATCATTTCAAAATCAGGTACATTAACCTATGAAGCAGCGGATCAAGTTGTAAAGCAAGGCTTAGGTATTACTACTGCAATTGGTATTGGTGGTGATCCTATTATTGGCACAACTACGAAAGATGCCGTTGAATTATTGATGAATGATGATGCAACAGAATGTATTGTAATGATTGGTGAAATAGGAGGGCAGTTAGAAGCTGATGCTGCAAAATGGATAAAAGCTGACGGTAATAGAAAACCTGTAGTAGGTTTTATTGCAGGACAAACAGCACCTAAGGGAAGAACTATGGGGCATGCAGGAGCTATTGTTGGCGGTGATGATGATACTGCGCAAGCTAAAATGAAAATCCTTGCCGAAAATGGAATTCATGTAGTTAATTCTCCTGCAGAAATTGGTAAAAAAGTAGCTGAGGTTTTAGGATAATAAATATATAATAACAAATAAAAAGCCTGTCTCTTGATAACCATCAAGAGACAGGCTTTTCGTTAACTAATAAAAATAAAAGATTATGTCTTAATCTTTTTAGGTTTTTCTTTCATGTTTTTATCAAGAAAATCAGTCATTGCATTATAGAAATCAAAACGGTTTTCTTCATTACGAAAACCATGTCCTTCATTTTCTTTTAGCATATATTGTACTGTTACACCATTCTTTTTTAATGCTTCTACCATTTGATCAGATTCTGCTTGTACAACACGAGGGTCATTTGCTCCTTGCGCAATAAACAAAGCAGATTTGATCTTATTTACGTTGTAAACAGGACTATTAGCTCTCATCATGATACTATCTTTTGTGTTAGGATCACCAACCATTTCATACAACATTTTCTTATAAGGCTCCCAATATGGCGGAATAGTTTCCATAAAGGTAAACAGGTTAGATACACCTACATAATCTACAGCAGCAGCATATAGATCAGGTGTATTTGTTATTCCAGCTAAAGTAGCATAGCCTCCATAACTTCCTCCATAAATAGCAACACGTTTTGGATCGGCAATACCTTCATCAATTAACCATTTTACACCATCAGTAATATCATTTTGCATTTCTTGACCCCATTTTTTAAATGAGCTTTCCCAGAATTTTTTTCCATAGCCAGTCGATCCTCTGAAATTCATCTGTAATACAGCATAACCTCTATTGGCTAATAGCTGTACTTCAGGGTTAAAACCCCAATTATCTCTAGCCCAAGGCCCACCATGCGGGTTGATAACAACCGGTAAATTTTTAGCTTCTCTACCAACTGGTAATGTAAGATATCCATTAATTGTTAGACCATCTCTAGAAGTATAACTTATGGGTTTCATTTCGGCCATTTGATCAGATTTGATCCAAGGGCTCAGATCTGCTAAATGGTCAAGTCTGTCTGTCACCTTATCATAATAATAATATGATCCTCTAGATTTATCATTACCTACATAAACCAAGAATTTATCTTCATTTTTATTACTTGAAGTAATATAATATTCATTGTCAGATCCTAAATCGTTTTCTAATTTAGAAAAAATACTTTTAGTTTCTTCATCTAAATATTTACGGTTAAGTTTAGCCTTAGTATAGTTAATTACCGTAGGTACTTTTCTTTTTGTTGAATATGAAATTCCATCGACATCAACTTCATCATTTATAAAAATTTCTTCTAACTCTTTCTTTTCCTTTAGATCATACTTTACAATTGCGGTCTTGTCTCTACCCAAGTTTGATACAGCATAAACAATATGCCCGTTATCAAAATCGAAAAACTGAGGGGAGAGTGTTTCTTTAAAATTAGTTGTTATGACTTCAGTAAATGGTTTATTCTCACTTTCTCTATACATTATTGTATTGTCAACACCATTAGTTACATAAGCCAATCGAAGTTTACCATTATGATCTGTACCCCAACCTGTAATATTTCCCGGATTCTCATATAATAATTTCATTTCACCAGAGGTAATATTTATACGATAAGGATCAAAAACTTGCGGAATTCTTTTGTTTAGACCAATAATCATTTCTTCTTCATTATCTTCAAGATCATCAATTATTTGAGCCCTAACACCGTCAAAAGGAGTTAGATCTTTTTCATTTGAACCATCTTTATTAACAGCAAATAAGTGGAAATTTTCGTTTCCCGCTTTGTCTCTTATATATACGAGTCTGTCATTATTAGCCCAAAAATAGCCAGCTAGATCACGATCAGTAACGCTTGTTACTCTAGTGACAGAATCGCTATCAAATTTTCTTACATGAATATTCATCCTATTTTCATAAGGAGCCATGTAGGCTATATATTCTCCATTTGGAGATAATCTGAAAGTTCTTTTTTCTGAATTTTTAAAAAAATCTTCAACAGTGATTGTTGGTGGAGGAGTCAATGTGACTTTGTCGTCTTTTTTTGTGTCTTTACAAGCTATCATTAGTAAAAGAACTAATGAAAGCAGTGCTAATTTTTTCATTGATTATAAATTTAGTAGTTTATTAGAAGACGCCAAGCTAGAGAAAAAGTTACAAGATTTGTTAAATATTATGTTAAAATGATTTATATGCATATATGTATATTTCATTTATAGTAACATAAAGTATTTTACTATCTTTGAATTTGATTAAAAATTTAATAAAATTTATGAAGCTTTTAGAAAACAAAACGGCAATAATCACAGGTGCAACCAGAGGAATTGGTAAAGGAATTGCTGAAATTTTTGCAAAACAAGGAGCCAATGTTGCTTTTACATACAGCTCGTCTGTTGATGCCGCTAATGCTTTAGAAAAAGAATTGAGTTCTTATGGAGTAAAAGCTAAAGGTTATCAATCGAATGCTGCGAATTTTGATGCGGCTCAAGAGTTGGCTAAAAATGTATTGGAAGAATTTGGATCAATTGATATTTTAGTCAATAATGCGGGAATCACAAAAGATAATTTATTAATGCGTATTTCTGAAGAAGATTTTGATAAAGTAATTGAGATCAATCTAAAATCGGTTTTTAATTTGACCAAAGCAGTAATCAGACCTATGATGAAACAGCGTAAAGGCTCGATTATCAATATGAGTTCTGTGGTAGGCGTAAAAGGGAATGCCGGTCAAACAAATTATGCTGCTTCAAAAGCTGGAATACTTGGATTTACTAAATCTGTAGCCTTAGAATTGGGTTCTAGAAACATACGTTGTAATGCAATTGCACCAGGGTTTATTGAAACTGAAATGACAGCTTCTTTACCTGAAGATACTGTAAAAGGATGGAGAGATGCCATTCCTTTAAAACGTGGCGGATCTCCTGAAGATATAGCAAATGCCTGTGTTTTTTTAGCATCTGATATGTCAGCATATATTACAGGACAAACCCTCAATGTTGATGGAGGAATGCTAACCTAAATTTTAGAATTTCGATTTTTGATTGATGATTTTGAAATCGTAAGTCATAAATCATAAATCATAAATTTTTTAATGTCATTATTAACAATTTTTTATATTGCTTCAGCTGTCATCTTAGCATTCTCGCTGACTTTTTTTCAGTATTTCTACAAAACTAAACACAGAAACACAAGAAATACATTATTAGCAATATTGCGTTTTTTTGCTGTTTTTACTTTATTGTTATTGTTGATCAATCCGAAAATAAAATCACAACAATTAATAGAAACATTACCTATACTCAATGTAGTTGTAGATAATTCATCGTCAATTGCATATACTAAACAAGAGGATAAGATTATTAAATTTATAGGGGAGTTAAAAAATAATACACCAATCAATAAAAAGTTTGATGTCAATTATTATGCGCTTACTGATGATCTTTATCAGCAAGACTCCTTTAGTTTTGATAATTCAAAAACGAATATATTAAAAGCACTTCAAACCCTAACATCATTTAACAAAGAGACCATTGCACCGACAATTTTGGTTACTGACGGAAACCAAACCTATGGCTCTAGTTATGAATTCTATAGATCGAATCAACAATTATATCCTGTGGCAGTAGGGGACACTTTGAATTATGATGATTTGAAGATCAATCAAATCAATGTAAATTCATACACCAGCTTAACTAATAAATTTCCGGTAGAAGTTTTTTTAGAGTATGATGGGAATGAAACCATCAATAAGACACTTACTGTAAAACAGCGTAATAACGTAGTGTTTAAAAAACAAATTGAATTTTCTAATCAAGATAACTCACACAAAATATTATTTCATTTACCGGCAAACACTGTGGGAATGCAAAACTATAAATGTACTATCAGTACACTTGAAAATGAAAAGAACACTATAAATAACGTAAAAAACTTTAGTGTAGAAGTAATAGATGAGCAAGCAAAAATTTTAATAGTTAGTGATATAAATCACCCAGATATAAGTATGATTAAACGTTCAATTGAAAGCAATAAACAACGTAAAATATTTGTTGAAAATAATTTAAGTAAGAATATTCAATTAAAAGATTATCAATTGGTTATATTGTATCAACCGACAAAAAAGTTCACCAAAATATTTAATACAATTAAAGATAGCCCTACCAACTTGTTTGTGATAACAGGAACTCAAACGGATTGGGATTTTTTAAATGCTTCACAACAATTTTTCACTAAAAATAAAATTAGCAAAAACGAAAGTTATTCAGCAGTATTTAATCCTAGTTATGATGAATTTATAACTGAAGATATTGGTTTTAATAATTTTCATCCTTTAGAAGATTATTTTGGTGATGTCAATTTTTCTGTTCCGCACAAAACCATCTTATATCAAAGTATTTCTAGTTATAGTACAGAGAACCCTTTATTGGCAACATTTACTGATAATAATAGAAGAGGTGCTGTATTATTTGGTGAAAACAGTTGGAAATGGCGTATGTTTACTAATGTTGAGCAACAATCATTTGAAAAATTTGATATTTTTTTTAATAAATTAATTCAATACCTATCGTCAAATAAACGCTCAAATCAATTAGAGATAACATATAAACCATTTGTATATAATAATAATGATATAATAATTGGCGCACAATTTTTTGATGCTACTTATACATTTGATAATTCAGCTAGTTTACTTTTAACTCTTACTAATAAAACTACTAAAGAAATTAAAAAACTACCATTCACTTTAAAAAATAATGCCTTTGAAGTGGTTTTAAGTAATTTAAATCCGGGAGACTATAATTTTATGGTTTCTGTTGATAAACACAATTTATCTAAAATGGGTAATTTTACAGTTTCTCAGTACAATATTGAACAACAGTTTGTTACAGCTAATACTAGCGATTTAAAAAAGATTGCAAATGCTTCTGAGGGTAACTTTTTTCATATAAATGAGACTGATAGATTACTTACAAATCTATTATCTGATAAAAGGTATGTTACAGTTCAAAAAAGTACAGAAAAAATTGTATCTTTAATCGAATGGAAATGGTTACTAAGTATGATCATTCTGTTTTTTAGTTTAGAATGGTTCATAAGAAAGTATAGAGGACTAATATAATAATCAATTAAATTTTAACAAAATGAGTAACAATCAATTACAATTACCTAAAGCAATTTTACCGATGGTTTTTTTAGCCATCATTGCAATTATACTATTTTCAAAATCATTTGTCACAGTAGATAGAGGTGAAGCAGGCGTATTATGGAAACGCTTTGGCGGAGGTGTGGTTACA
Organism: uncultured Flavobacteriaceae bacterium; assembly: GCA_964463085.1. Classification (GTDB taxonomy): domain Bacteria; phylum Bacteroidota; class Bacteroidia; order Flavobacteriales; family Flavobacteriaceae; genus Aureibaculum. Next base: position 12,982 of record CAYXAZ010000025.1, read on the forward strand.
GATTCACCACCTATGGGCGAAGGGTTTCATATAGTGGCGCCATGGAATAAAGTGGATGTTTATAATGTACGTCAGCAGAATATGTTTATAAAAGACATGGAAGTATTGTCTTCCAATGGTCTTGAAATAAAGCTAGATGTGTCTATATTGTATCAGCCAAAGGTTGATCAATTGGGTTTTTTGCACAAAACAAAAGGAGAAAATTACTTAGATGTAGTAATTATACCTGAAATACGTTCAGCCGGAAGAAGCATTGTTGGGCGCTATACTCCAGAACAATTGTATTCAAGTAAGCGAGATGTCATTCAGCAGGAAATTTTTAAGGAAGTCTCTAAAAAAGCAATTAGACAATATGTACAAATTAATGATGTTTTGGTGCGAGATGTAACTTTACCACCTACTATTAAAGATGCAATTGAGCGAAAACTAAAGCAAGAACAAGAATCTTTAGAGTATGAGTTTAGATTGGTAACCGCATCGAAAGAGGCAGAACGTCAAATTATTGAGGCAAAGGGTAAAGCCGATGCAAACAAGATATTAAGCGCATCATTAACTGATAAAATTTTGCAAGATAAAGGTATTGAAGCTACTTTAGAGCTATCAAAATCTCCTAACTCAAAAATTGTCATTGTTGGTAGTAGTAAAGATGGGCTTCCTTTGATCTTAGGTAATAATTAATCGAAAAGAATTTCCCTAGGCTCTGCCTCGGGGATAGTCGGTTTCAAGAATTTTTTTTAAAAATTATTTAAAACTAAAAAAAGCCAGTGTATAACTGGCTTTTTTTAGTTTTTATCTCTATCATTTATTCTAATTTTATCTTTAGAAACTTTTCCTTTTTTAATAGCTCTATAGTTTTCATAACATTCTAATACAGCTTCTATTACCTGCAAATCACTGGCTTTTCTTATAAAATTATTAGAATAATTACATTCTTTTAAGAGGTCATTTAGTTCTTTACGACTCATATCCATATAATCCATCAAGATCTCTCTACTAAATTTTTCCTCCATGATATTCCTTAACCTATCCTCTTTTTTTAGTTTTCTTAATTTTTTAAGTTCTTTAGGTTTTTTTCCAAATTTTTGATACCAAAAATCAAGCGGATTAAAAAAAGCACCGGCCACCGAAGTATAATCTTTTGTTTGTGGTCTACCAACTTCATAAGCTTGTGGCAATCCGTCAATATGAATTCTGGCAAATTGATCACTAGGGACATTTTTTGCATCAATCACAAGCACACCAATTAAATTATGGGCTTTAACTGTAACTTCATTAATATTAATTGTTTTTTCGTGAATTGCAATTTCTAATTCATTTCCTTTCAATAGATCTTTAGTTACTCTTAATTTAATTGATTGGTAACCAATATAAGAAATAAAGATAGTATCATTAGCTTGTGCAGGAATTTGAAACTCTCCTTTACTATTAGTAATAGTACCTTCTACAGAATTTAAATTAATTATGTGAGCACTTTGCAGAGGTTTTTTATCATTGACATTGATTATTCTACCTTTTAAATTTTTGATAGAATCTTGTATAGCAAGGCTAGATACTTTTTCTTGTGAAAAAACTGAGCTTACAAACATAAATGTTAATAATGTATAAACTATTCTTTGCATGTGGCAATGATACTAATAATTCAATAAATATTAGTTAAATAATTACAAAAAGGATACCAAAATATAACAAGCTCCAAATTATAAATAACAGATCCCAATATTTATATATTTTCATCACATTTCTATTTTGGAATTTGGGTTGTGTTATTTGGAATTTTTAAAAATGTGCACACGAGAAGATTCGAACTTCCACATTCTAATGAATACTAGCCCCTCAAGCTAGCGCGTCTACCAATTCCGCCACGTGTGCAATAGAAGTGTGTAAAACTAAATAAAAGTTTATCAAAAAGGCTTAATTTTTTTTAAAATGTGACCTGACTAAAATCCTAACCTTTTATCATAGTTCTAGTATAGGGTCAGTATACTTGCTACAATAATATATATGTATAAATTCTGACTTTTTAAACCTTATCTTTGATATAGCCATCTTTTTATTATATTTAACATGTAATCAATCAATTATGTATAATTTCTTAAATGGGTAAATTGAAAGTGAACATAATTATCAGTATCTGTCTATTTATTCCATTTTTGATAATGGGGCAAAATCAATCGTCTAAGTTTAAGCATCTCACTTCAGAAAATGGTTTATCGCAGTCTACAATAACTTGTATACTAAAAGATAGTAGAGGGTTTATGTGGTTTGGTACTGAAGATGGGCTTAATAAATATGATGGTACCAGTTTTATTGTTTATAGGCATATGCCAGATGATAGTGAAAGTTTAAGTAGTAGTTATATTACTTCAATTGTAGAGCAAGAAGATGGGTTCTTGTGGATTGGCACAAAAAACGGGTTAAATTATTTTAACCCGAATAATGAAAAATTTAAACAATATCTGCACGACCCTAACGATACAAAGAGCTTAGGCCATAATGAGATTAATACACTACAAATAAGTAATGACGGGCGTCTTTTAATAGGAACACCAAACGGTCTCAATTTATTTGACCCTGATACAGGGTTTTCAAAATATACTTCTGTCAATACCAAGAATAGCTATAATGTAATTTCCATGGTTCAAGATAAGGAAAGGTATTTGTGGGTATTAAGCTCAGAAATGCTGGAGAGAATAAAAATAGATAACGGATCTTTTTCTAAAGTACAATTTCAGAAATCTTTTAAAAGTTCTTTTAAGTATACAATGCTTCTTGATTCATTGAATTTATGGATAGGAACCGATAATGGACTCGTCAGGTTTGATTTGCGAACTGAAGCCTCTAATATTTACAGGTTTTCTGGTTTAAATAAATCTAAGAATAAAAGAAATAATATTTTATCTATCATTAATGGCCAATTGGGTTCATTGTGGTTGGGAACAAATGGTGGAGGGTTGATTCACTTTGATAAAATAACAGGTCAATTTAAAACTATTTTACATGATCCTTACAATCGCTTAAGTCTCAACTCGAACTCAATAAAGTCAATGTTTCTTGATGAATCAGAAATATTATGGCTAGGTACATATGGGGGTGGCATCAATAAATATGATCCCGATCAATTTAAATTCAAGCATTATAAATATCTTCCAGGCGATAGAAATAGTTTAAGTGAAAATACAGTACGATCTATTTTAGTAGATAGAGATGGAGAGCTATGGGTGGGAACACACGGTGGATTAAATCGTATTAATCGCAAGACTAACCGTATAAAGACCTATAAATATGATCAAAACAATCTTACCGCTATCTCCTCCAATATGGTTCGTGCTTTGTGTGAGGATTCAAAAGGAATTATTTGGGCAGGTACTTGGGGGAGTGGTCTAAATAGTTTTAATAAACGAACTGGCATATTCAAACGCTACATTAGCTTACCTACGAGAGCAGATTCTATAGGTCAGGTTCGAGTTTTAAAAGCCGATAACCAAGGTAATATTTGGGTGGGTGGTAATGGACTATGGAGATTCAACCCATTAACTAACAAATATAAAAGCTATTTTTATGATGAAAATAATAATAATAATAATAATAATAATCTGAGTATTAATTCAATTAATACTTTACATTTTAGCAAGAGTGGATTATTATGGGTAGGTACTTCTCAAAACGGACTCAATAGTCTAAATATGAATTCAAATATTATTAAGGAATACCTTCATGATCCGAAAGATACATTGTCTATTAGTCATAAACATGTTACGAGCATAGCTGAAGACAGAAAAGGATCACTATGGGTCGGAACCTATGGAGGTGGACTCAATGTACTTGATATTTCAAATGGGATTTTTCAGCATTATAACACAAGTAATGGCCTGTTGAATGATGTGATCTATGGTATTTTAATTGACAGTAAAGATTTTATCTGGTTTACAAGTAATGCTGGCCTGGGTAGGTTCGATCCGAATACAAAAGAATTCAAGTATTTTGGGGTTGAACATGGAATTCAAAGCGATGAATTTAACGCAGGTGCCTATTTTAAAAGTACAGAGGGAGAATTCTTTTTTGGTGGCATTAATGGTTTTAACGCATTCTACCCTAATGCTATTAATAGCAACAAAAAAACATCAAAAATCATATTCACAGATTTTCAACTTCTAGACGAAAAAAGAACATTTACAGTTAACAAAATTTTAGACAAACACATATCACGAGCCGAGCATATTAAACTAAAACATAATCAAAACACTTTCTCACTTAAATTCGCTGAATTGAATTATTCTGAAAATGTTGATAATAGCTATGAATATCAGCTTGACGGTTTCGAAAAAGATTGGCAGTATCTTGGAAAAAAGCAAACCATAACTCTTGGAAATTTGAATCCCGGGGTCTACACCCTTAATGTAAGGGTACATAATGATTTAACAAAAAAAACGACAATTAATATCACTATCTCACCTCCATTTTGGAAATCTAACTGGGCTTATACTGCTTATGTCTTAACTATTATACTCATTACCTCTTTGATTTATAGAAACGTAATGAAGATCAAACGCATTAGAAGACAATTTGAATTAAAAATCAGAAACTGGGAAAATGATACTAATACTCAAGCAAAACTTTCTAATACCACACTTTCGCTTAAAAAAGTACAGATAACATCGACAAATCAACGGTTTTTAGAGCGGACTATTAAAATTGTAGAAAATAATATAGAAGATTCCAGCTTTGATGTTGAAAAGTTTGCAAGCGAAATGTTTATGAGCAGATCTCAATTACATCGTAAGTTAAAAGCATTAACAGGATATTCAACAACTGAATTTATTAGGATGATCCGCCTAAAAAGAGCAGCTCAATTGCTTCAAGGAAATTCTGGAACGGTTTCAGAAATTGCCTATAAAGTAGGATTCGATAATATCGGATATTTTTCTAAATGTTTTAGAGAAACTTTTGGAAAACCGCCTTCCCAGTATACTATGTAAACAGAATTTTTGTTACTCATTTTTGGCACATATCTGTAAGAAATTGCAACATATGTAGTGCTTTATTTACTCCTCACTTGCTACATTTACCAGACACATTTTATAACAAACCTTCTGGTAGCAATAATATCAGTATAAAAAATCATCTAATGAAATTGAAATATCTCCTACTCACCTTATTATTTCTAACTGTAACATTTACAAGTTTTGCACAATCTGTCAATAAACATTCTTATAAAAAAGCCAAGGTATATTTAGACAACCATCGTATTCTAACAGTAACTAACCTTGAAATTAATAGTGTTAAAGCAACTTTTTTAAATTCTACAAACAACAAACAAGAAGAAGCAGTAATGAATACTATAAAACTTATAAGGATACCTAAAGGAAATCATATGTGGCAAGGCGCATTGTATGGAGCGGGCACCATGGCTCTTACAGCTGTTCTGATAGATATACAACCAGATGATCCTTCAGGTCTAGGCATAGAACGAAAACATGGAGCTGGTTTTTACCTTGGACTTACCGCAGGAGGAGGGGCATTAGGAGCTCTTATCGGGTCATTATTCCCAAAATGGAAATCAGTTTATTCCGGCGGGAAATTTATTAGTCAAAATCTACCAATTAATCTAGGTCTATCTACCCAAAATGAGCAAGTTAATTTTAAAATTACAATATCAATATGAGCACATTAAAATTGAAAATGGTCTTATTATTTTGTCTTGTTTCAATGACCTGTATGAGTCAAAAATGTAAGAACTCAAAAAAAATGCACAGAAGAGCACAAAAGCATTTTGTAGAAGAAAAAATAGAAAAAGCGACTAAACCGAAACCTATGTTTTCAAAATTTAGCCAAGCAGGAAGCTCTACCTTCGTGAGATCAACTAATAACTATTATTTAGGGTTTGTATTGGCACGAGAATTTGGTAGAAGAATTGATATTATGGATGATAACCCTTTGGTGATTCAATTTAAAAATGATAGTATCATAACTCTATATCCTAATAGGTCAGTCCTAGGGAAATTTTCCTTACCAGTAACAATAGAAGTTAATAGACCTTTTTATAAAGTGAGTCGTAAGCAATTAGAACTTTTTGCTTTACAACCAATCCTTCATGTCAAAGTGTATTTTACTTCTGATAAAGTCTCTGAGGAAAAAAGGGGAGTAGATGATCTAGGAACTTTCTTTGACTATGAAATTCTTAATAAAAATTTCCAATCTAATTGTATAAATACTGCAAATTGTATACTTCAATTATAATTCTATAAGATATGTTTAAAAAAACTCTATTATGTTTTAAGATACTCATTTTAATGTTTATAACATCTTATGCACAAGACAAAGAAAATGGATTCTATTTTGATGTACATTTTGCCTACAATAATATTGGTAGCGAATTTGATGGTGAAAGAATATTGATAGCAGCAAATGATGTTTTTGCAGTACCTGATTTTAGTGCCGGAATAGGGTTCGGATTATCAATGGGCTATCGATATGAAGAATTATATATAGAATTAGCTTTTCAACGGACGCAGCATGATTTTATTTGGACAGGAATTGAAGGTGATGCCGTTCACAGTATTTGGAGCATCAATCTTAGAAGATTATTTCTAAAAGATTCAAGATTACAACCTTTTTTGCAATTAGGCTGGACACCGGTAATGCCACTTAGAGTAAATGATGGCGCATTATTAGTATCTCAAAGCCTTACCAGCGATGCTATTTTTATTGGAGATATCTCCAACTTCAACGCAGGTGGAGGCATTGAGTTTGCATTAAAAACAAAAATATCTGTACGCCTGAGTATAGTTTATAAAAGAGCAAAATATGTAAGCGTAGAAAGCAGTGAAGAAAATGTTGCTATTAAATTGGAGGAAAATATTAGTGCAGATGATCTTAATATGACTCTTGGTTTTATTTTTGTTCTATAACAATAATAGATTGACACTATAAACCTGAGTTCGATTAATATTTCGTTTACAGTTTGAATGAATTTTCACATATACTTCTCCAAATTTCCTCAAAATATCTAGATATTCATTCTAAAATTTGGAGAAGTATATGTGAAAATTCACCAAATCCGAAGGGAAATCAAATAAAAGACAATCTTTTTCGAGTAAAATATTTGAAATAACTCGTTATTCCAAATATTTTATTCTTCTCCCGAGGCTTCGGGATTACCTTTCCTTTAATTTCTGTAAATAGAACTATTAATCAAACTCAGGTTATAAAGTATAAAAACAAATATGTTTGGCATAATCATCATGTAAAAAAGGTAGACATAATTAATTTGTAAATCTAAATAATTATGAATTGGTATTTAAAAGTTTTAACAAATCGATCAACACTTTTGGATAAAAAATTTGTTGACCTTTATATCTAAATTATATCAAATTAAAGGCGTAAAAACATAAAACCTTGCAAATCATAGAGTTTGCAAGGTTTTGGTCTTTTTAGTTTCCTGAAAAGTGACCTGGCTGGGGCTCGAACCCAGGACCCTCTCCTTAAAAGGGAGATGCTCTACCAACTGAGCTACCAGGTCAATCAATTTCGGATGCAAATATACTATCAAATATTTATTTATCAACTTATTTTTTAAAAAAATTTCTACGATATTTGCTATAAAATTTAGTGCGTTAAAAATCAATTTTTTATGGTAATAGTAATGATAGGGTATATGGCAAGTGGTAAGTCATCAATAGGTAAGAAATTAGCCAAAAAAATCAACTATAAATTTGTTGATCTAGATGATTATATTGCTAAAAGAGAGGTAATTAGTATACCCGAAATATTTAAAAAGAAAGGTGAAATATACTTTAGGAAAAAAGAAACAGAAGCTTTAAACGAATTGCTTCATCAGAATAAAGATTTTATTTTAGCCGTAGGAGGTGGTACACCTTGTTATGGAAATAATATGGAACTTATAAATATAAATGCTAAAAGCATATACTTGAAGGGGTCTATAAATACTATTTATACTAAATTATCTAAACCAAAAAACAAACATAAAAGACCTTTAATTTCTAATATTGCAGACAAAGGTTTAAAAGAATTTATTGCAAAGCATTTATTTGAGCGGACACCGTTCTATGAGCAAGCAGATTTTACCATTGTTATTGATAATAAAACCAAAACTGAAATTGTGGAAGAGATTAATTTAAATATGCAATAATTTTATTACCAGCTACTTCTACTGTAATGTGTTCTTGTAATGAGGTTGACAATGAAATACCTTTAAAATCTGCCTTAACCGGATACTTTTTATGGTTTCTATTTACCAATACAGCGGTATTAAATTGTTTTAATGGTACGGCTAAAAAGTGACGTACTCCATACATTAATGTTGTTCCTGAATTTAACACATCATCTACTAGTACTAATGACTTGTTTTTATAATCATTAGTTTTTATAGAAGTTTCTATCGGATTTAATGGATTCTTCTTGTCGATCGTTACTTCACAAATAGTAATTTTTATTGAAGATATTTTTTCTAAAGCAGTTTTTAACTTCTTTGCCAGTAGAAAACCATTGTTGGCAATACCAGCTATAATTACTTCTTTTTGATTGCTGTTATTCTCATATATCTGAAATGCAATTCGTTTGATTTTATGTTGAATTTCAGTATTGGTAAGTATAATTGAACGCTTCATATTTATCTTTTTTCAAATATAATAAATAGTTCTTTCCCTTGACGATCATCGATAGAATTATATGACCTTTCTAATGTTTTAATTTTGAAAAATAGAGAAAATGTTTTAATGTATTCTTTTATATTTCCTCCAAAAGGCGGACCTTGTTCAGTTAAAGGAAAATCAAAAAGTAGCCCAACCAGTTTTCCATCATTGACTAATAATTGGCTTATTTTTTCAGTATAATTATTTCTTAATATTGGATTTAAAGCACAGAAAAAAGTTTGTTCGATAATTAAATCATAAGTGCCATTATGATTAAAAAAATCACCATGTATTAGGTTTTCCTTAGGGAAATAAGGAACTCTTTTGTTGAAGTTCTCTAGTGGTTGCTCGGCAATATCTAATATAGATACATTTTTAAACCCCAAGTTATGTAAAAACTCTGCTTCATAACCATTACCACAACCGGGAATTAAAATTGAAAGGTCTTTATTCTCTAACTGTTCAAAATATTCTTTAAGAGGTGTAGAGATATGTCCGATATCCCACCCTGTAGCATTATTCAGATACTTATCTTTCCAGAAATTAGCATTAAAATCATTCATAGTCATCGGTGTAATCTTCTATATTCCGTCTATCTTTCTTAGTAGGTCTTCCAGTTCCTTTTTTACGGTAATAATCTTTTGTAGCTTTTAGCATTTCTTGATTTTCAAATGCTTCTTTGGGCGTAATATCCTTTCTATATAAATCAACTAGCTTAGCACCAACACGACTTGAAGGTATGTCTAATACTTCTAATTCATAATTGATCTGATTTTTACGAACACTCACTTTTTCACCAATAAACACTTCTTTTGAAGGCTTTACGTTGGTGGCATTAATTTTTATATGACCTTTTTTACAAGCTTCTGTAGCTTGGTTACGTGTTTTAAAATAACGTATGGTCCATAAATACTTATCTATTCGCATTCATAAATTTGGTTATCAAAGTTTTACAAATATAATAAAGTAAACCTGTGTATAATTTAATAAACCTTTAAAATATTTCTTGTACTTTTAAACCACAAATTAAAAGTTCCCTCAATAGTCATGAAACGTTCTAAAAAGATCTTATTAAGTATGTTGTTTATACTTGCAATTATTATTACAGCTGCAACGATTATAATCCCTAAAGATCTGGACAAAAAACACAATACAGTAACTTTAGAACCGCCTTATACGGTTTCACAGAAAGCACAACAATTATACAATTCATTAGATTTTATCGCCGATATGCATTGTGACGCTTTACTATGGAAGCGTGACTTGTTAAAAAAGAATACTCAAGGTTCAGTTGATATTCCCAGAATGATTGCAGCTAATGTGACATTACAGGCTTTTACCATTGTTACTAAGGCGCCAAAGAATATGAATTTTGATAATAATACAGGAGAGACTGATCAAATTACCATTCCTTACATTTTACAAAGAAGACCTATAAATTCTTGGTTTAATCTAACAGGTAGAGCTTTGGCACAATGTAAAGCATTGCACCAATTCGAAAAAAGATCAAAAGGTAAATTTAGAGTAATTGAATCAGTATCTGATCTGCAACAATACTTGTCAGATAAAGAAAATAATCATGCAATCACTGCCGGATTTTTAGGCATTGAAGGAATGCATGCTTTAAGCGGAAAATTAGAAAATGTAGATAAACTATATGATGCAGGCGTTAGAATGATGGCTCCGGTACATTTTTTCGATAATAAATTAGGTGGTTCAGCTCATGGTGTTTCTAAAGATGGTTTGACAGATTTTGGCAAGCAAGTCATAAAAAGGATGCAAGAAAAAAATATGATTATAGATATTGCTCATAGTTCACCAAAAATGCTAGATGATATTTTTAAAATATCTACTAAACCTGTCGTATCATCGCATACTGGTGCACAAGGTACTTGTAAAACTGTTAGAAATTTATCTGACATAAACCTTAAAAAAATTGCAGCATCCGGTGGATTGATAAGTATAGCAATGTTTAAACCCGCAACTTGTGATAGTACAGTTGCTTCATCCACAAAGGCAATAAAATATTGTATTGATCTGGTAGGTGCAGATTATGTGGCACTAGGCTCAGATTTTGATGGCGCTATTGAAATTCATACTGATATTACGGGTTTACCTTTATATGTAGAAGAAATGCTCAAACTGGGAATTTCTGAAGAAGATATCCGTAAAGTAATGGGTGGTAATGTAAAACGTTTTATGCTTAAAAATTTACCTAAAGAGTAGAAAGTTTTACGGAAAACAAACGTCTATTGAGAGGATTGTCCCCTTAAGAGCCAGTACTGGGCGGAGTCGAAGTAGGACTTTAGGGGTGTTTATATATTGACAAATAATCACAAAAATTAATAAATGAAAATAGGAATAGTATGTTACCCAACCTTTGGTGGAAGTGGCGTAGTTGCCACCGAACTAGGAATTGCCTTAGGAAAAAAAGGACATGAAGTACATTTTATAACTTCTAAACAGCCCGTTCGTTTGAACGCTTTAACAAATAATATTCATTTCCATGAAGTATTTGTAGAAGAATATCCCTTATTTCATTTTCAACCTTATGAGTTAGCACTATCTAGTAAGTTAGTCGCAATTGTTGAACGTTACGGACTAGATATTTTACATGTACATTATGCCATACCGCATGCATATGCAGCCTATATGGCAAAACAAATGCTAAAAGAAAAAGGGATTGAAATACCCATAGTTACTACTTTACATGGTACTGATATTACCTTGGTTGGTAGCCATCCTTTTTACAAGCCCGCGGTAGAATTCAGTATCAATAATTCTGATGTGGTTACTGCAGTATCTGAAAGTTTACGGAATGATACCTTGCGCTTATTTGATATTAAAAAAGAAATTGAGGTTATTTATAATTTTATTGATTTTGATAAATATCCAAGTGTTGATGATGTTGATTGTAAAAGAGGTACACTGGCAAAAGATGACGAAAGAATTATTGTACATGTAAGTAACTTTAGACCCGTAAAACGAATCAAGGATGTTATTACCATTTTTGCCAAGATTCAAAAAGAAATACCTTCCAAATTATTAATGGTCGGTGATGGTCCGGAACGCGAAAGTGCCGATCTATTGGCCAAACAATTAGGAGTTAGAGATCAGATAGTTTTCTTAGGAAACAGTAATGAAGTAAATAAAATTTTATGCTATGCCGATCTGTTTTTATTACCTTCAGAAACTGAAAGTTTCGGACTGGCAGCTTTGGAAGCCATGGCAGCAAGAACACCTGTAATTTCTTCAAATTCAGGCGGATTGCCAGAAGTAAATGTACATTCTGTAACCGGATTCACAAGTAATGTTGGCGATACTGATGATATGGCAAAAAATGCCATTTATATCTTAGAAGATGATGCACGTTTACAAGAATTTAAAGTAAAAGCACAGGAATTTGCAAAACAATTTTCAATTGAGAATGTATTGCCATTATATGAAAAAGTCTATAGAACAATAAAGGTTGGGTGTTGTTGATTTAAGAGTTGTCATTCCTGCGCAGGCAGAAATCTATTACTTAACTTGTTTTAGGCAACTTACAAAGTATTATAATAATCCAATCCTTCAATTACCAATTCGTTAGATGCAGTAGCATTGATAACAAAATCAGAAACATCTTTTAATAAAATATACCGAACAGAACCATTAATATTCTTTTTATCGTGTTTCATCAAGTCTAGGATAGCAGTATAGTGTTCAGTTTCTATAGTTATTTTTCCAAACGTTTTATGAATGTACTCTTTTAAGGAGCTTAGTTCAGATAAAGGAAAACCATATAGTTTATGTGATAAATATGCTTCAATGACCATTCCCATAGCAATAGCTTCACCATGTGTTAAATTCTCTAAGGTATCATGCTCTAAAAAGTATGATTCAATAGCATGCCCAACTGTATGTCCATAGTTTAATACCTTACGTAAATTTTCTTCTTTTGGGTCTTGTAAAACCACATTATTCTTTATAGCAATAGATCTATAAATAATATCATTTAACTTACTGATATTTTTCCAGTTATCTTGTTTTATCTCATTTAAAAGTTTACCATTAAAAGTCAATCCATATTTGATAATTTCAGCGACTCCCGAACATATTTCACGATCTGATAATGTTTGCAAATAATTACTGTCAATCAGAACCATTTCAGAATTAGAAAACATACCAATTAAATTCTTCAAACTATCTAGATCGACTCCGGTTTTGCTTCCTACCGAAGCATCAACCATACTTAATAAAGTCGTGGGGATATTGATGAATTTGATACCTCTTTTAAAAGTAGAGGCCACAAAACCACCAAGATCGGTTACCATACCACCACCAAGATTGATCAATATACTTTTTCTATCAGCACCTAATTCAGTTAATTTCCTCCATAAAGCAACACAGGTCATAATATTTTTATGCGTTTCACCTGCCTTAATTTCAATAGTAACAATCTCTTTTTTATAAGAGATTTTATTTTTAAAGGCACTATGACAATGTCTATGTGTATTTTCATCAACCAATATAAAAACTGTAGATATCTGATCATTAGATAAATAATGATTCAATTGCTGATATGCATCTTCATTAAAATGGATGGAATAGCCTGTTGATTGAATAGAAGTCATGTACTAAATTTAGTATTAATTTATTATTGCGAATTTATTGAAAAAATAGTTTGCTTAACTATCTTTGTTAAAAGATTAATTAGGAATGTATAAAATATTTGAAGATACACAAACAGCCTTTGCTTTAAAATCTGATACAGAGCTAGATAGAGCTTATTTTTTATTTAAAATGATTCAAAGCGAACCACTGGTACGTATAGGTACGGCCATTACAAACTTTGCATTGAAAGCTCATATGCCTGTAGAACATTTAATCAGAGCTTCTGTTTTTGATCATTTTTGTGGTGGTATCACCGAAGAAGACTGTTTACCAACCATTGCCAGTATGTTTACTAAAAATGTACATGCAGTTTTAGATTATTCCGTTGAAGGCAAAGAAGAAGAGAGTCAGTTTAATTTGGCGTTGGAAAAAACATTGCAGAACATTGATTTCGCGCAGGAGAAACTGAGTATTCCGTTTGCAGTATTTAAACCTACTGGTTTTGGTCGTTTAGGTCTATATCAAAAAATAACAGAAAATAAAACATTATCAGATGAGGAACAAGATGAATGGAATACAGTAATCAAACGCTTTGATACCGTATGCGAAGCGGCACATGATAAAGATGTTCCTTTATTGATCGATGCTGAAGAGAGTTGGATGCAAGGAGCTGCTGATGATCTGACCGAGCAAATGATGTTAATCTATAATCAAAAAAAAGCAATTGTATTCAATACTTTACAAATGTATAGGCATGATAGGTTAGACTATTTAAAAGCATTACATAGTAGAGCGCAACAAAAAGGATTTTACATAGGATTAAAATTAGTGCGAGGCGCCTATATGGAAAAAGAAAGAGAAAGAGCTGAAGAAAAAGGCTACCCTTCACCCATTTGTGAAAACAAACAAGCTACTGATGTTAATTTTGATGCAGGAGTTAGATATATGATGGAACATGAAAAACTAGCTTTATTTGCAGGAACTCATAATGAAGAAAGCACCTATAAATTAATGGAGTTAGCCATCGAAAAAGGAATATCAAAAAATGATAAGCGTTTATGGTTTGGACAACTGTACGGAATGAGCGATCATATAAGTTATAATTTAGCGGCTCAAGGTTATAATGTCGCAAAATATTTACCTTATGGTCCGGTAAGAGATGTAATGCCTTATTTAATACGTAGGGCAGAAGAGAATACTTCAGTATCAGGGCAAACAAGTAGAGAACTGAGTTTATTAAAAACAGAAAGAAAACGTAGAAAATTGTAGTATTCTAAATAATTGTTGTCTATTGAAAAATAATATATTGAATTGAAAACAAGTCTTATGTCTTACATCTTAAAGCGAAGCGGTCTAGTATCTTTATTAGTTAAATCTTAAATTTTGAACCACAAACCTCTAACCCTAAACCCTAAATGACAACAGTTGAAGAAATAAAAGAACTGCTTGCTAAAAACAAAAAGCGATTAATAAAAGAACTCCATCAAAGTAAAGAGTTGGTTATTCTCTTAAAAAAAGCTACACATAAAAAACTATCTGAAGAAGAAAAAGAGAAAGTAAAAGCTCAGCTATTAGATATTTTAAAAGGTATACCTGCTTTTGCTGTTTTTATGTTGCCAGGAGGAGCTTTACTATTGCCTTTATTGATCAAGTTGATTCCGGATATTTTACCAAGTTCTTTTAGAGAAGATTAAGCTTAAAATTATTCTAACTTTTGACCTTTCATTAAATCTAAAACAACTACTTTTGCACGCGAATTAATTGGGGCAAAATTAGAAGATATGCAATCTATTAGAAATATAGCTATTATAGCACATGTTGACCATGGTAAAACTACCTTGGTTGATAAAATTATTGATCAAGCGAAAATTTTAGATGATCATAAGGTGCGTACTGAATTATTATTAGACAATAATGACTTAGAACGTGAACGTGGTATTACCATACTTTCTAAAAATGTATCGATTAATTATAAAGATGTCAAGATAAATGTAATTGATACACCCGGGCATGCTGATTTTGGAGGTGAGGTAGAACGCGTACTAAAAATGGCTGATGGTGTTTTATTATTGGTAGATGCCTTTGAAGGGCCAATGCCTCAAACCCGTTTTGTGTTAGGTAAGGCTCTAGAATTGGGATTGATTCCTATTGTAGTTGTAAATAAAGTTGATAAAGAGAATTGTACACCCGATCTAGTGCATGAAAAAGTATTCGATTTGATGTTTGCTTTAGATGCGACCGAAGAACAATTAGATTTTACAACAATTTATGGTTCAGCTAAAAATGGTTGGATGAGCACAGATTGGCAAGAGCCGACTGATAATATCATTCCATTATTAGATGCAGTTATTGAAGTAATACCTGAAGCACCTTACAATGAAGGAACACCACAGATGCAAATTACTTCTTTAGATTTTTCTTCTTTTACAGGAAGAATAGCTATTGGTAGAGTGTATAGAGGTGATTTAGAAATTGCAAAAGACTATATGCTGTGTAAAGCTGATGGCTCTACTAAAAAAGTTAGAATCAAAGAATTGCATGTGTTTGAAGGTATGGGTAAGGCTTCAGTTGAAAAAGTTCGGGCAGGTGATATATGTGCAATAACAGGTGTTGAGGGATTTGAAATTGGTGATACAATTGCTGATTTGACAGAACCTGAAGCATTGCCAAGAATTGAAGTAGATCAGCCTACAATGAGTATGTTATTTACAATTAATAATTCACCATTTTTTGGCAAAGAAGGTAAATTTGTAACCTCTCGTCATTTACGTGACCGTTTATTTAAAGAAACAGAAAAGAATTTGGCTTTAAGAGTAGATACTACAGATTCTGAAGATAAATTTAATGTTTTTGGTCGTGGTGTTTTACATTTATCTGTATTGATAGAAACAATGAGACGTGAAGGATACGAATTGCAAGTAGGAAGACCACAAGTGATCATCAAGGAAATTGATGGCGTTAAATGTGAACCTTTTGAAACGTTGGTAATTGATATTCCTGAAGACGTTGCTTCTAAAGCAATTAACTTAGTGTCTTTACGTAAGGGAGATTTATTAGTAATGGAGCCTAAAGGAGATCTTCAACATTTAGAATTCAATATTCCCTCAAGAGGATTGATAGGGTTACGGAATAAAATTTTGACTTCAACAGCCGGAGCTGCTATTATCAATCATAGATTTAGTGAGTATGAACCCTATAAAGGTGACTTTGCAGATGATATTAAAGGAGCTATTGTCTCTGCTGCCGCAGGAAAAGCTACAGCATATGCAATTGATCGTTTACAAGATAGAGGGAAGTTCTTTATTGACCCTAATGATGAGATCTATATAGGTCAAGTTGTTGGTGAAAATAGTAAGAGTGATGATATGGGCGTAAATTTAATAAAAGGAAAAAAGTTATCTAATGTTCGATCTTCTGGTACTGACGAAGCAGCAAAAATATTTCCAAAAGTAGATTTTTCATTAGAAGAGTGTATGGAATATATTAGAGATGATGAATATTTAGAAGTTACACCGAAAAGTTTACGAATGCGTAAAATAAATTTCAGACCATAAATTAGATAGGTAAAAGAAAAACTCAAGATGAGTTCAATATATAGAACCTCAAGGTAATCAGAAATGAATTATTTTGAAGTTTCTTACCTTTGACAGGATTTTAATTTACTTATAATAATGAATCACACTGTAATAAATATACCTAATAGTTTAGCTTATTCTGATGAAAGACAAATAAAACCTATCTTTAAAAATGATAATTGTACAATTTTGCAGTTAGCCTTTAAAAAAGGACAAGGTTTACCTGAACATACAACACCAATTGATGCACTTTTACAAGTTATAGAAGGCGAATGTGAATTGACCATGGGTGGGAATACATATATTCTTAAAATCAATGATATTACTGTATTACCTAAGGGAGAAATTCATGAGGTATGGGCAAGAACAATGGATGTAAGAATGTTATTGATAAGATAATTATGTCTAAAGAAATTTCAGAAAATGAAGCTCACGGCACTACAAACCCTTTTGTAGAAAAGTTCCAAGATTATCTAGGCGAATTTGTTTATGGAGGTATAGATGGCAGCATTACAACCTTTGCTGTTGTTGCCGGAGCAGCTGGAGCAGGATTGGACTCTTCTATTATTATAATCTTAGGTTTTGCCAACCTTTTTGCAGATGGATTTGCGATGTCAATTGGAGCATATTTGTCTTCAAAATCTGAAAAAGACAACTACGAGAAACATAAAAAGATTGAATATTGGGAAATAGAGAATTTGCGTGAAAAAGAAATAGAAGAAGTTAGAGAAATTTATCAAGAGAAAGGGTTTGAAGGCGAACTTTTAGAACAAGTTGTACAAGTAATCATTGCAGATGATGATCGCTGGGTTGATGTTATGATGAAAGAAGAATTAGGAATGATTGAAAGTGATAAATCGCCTTTTAAAATAGGTGCAATAACATTTATCTCTTTTATAGTTTTAGGATTTGTTCCATTATTGATCTATGTATTAGATTATTTTAAAAAACAAGATGTCAATTTATTGGTTTGGTCATCTATATTGACTTTAGCTGCATTTGGAGTTATAGGCTACTTAAAAGGTGTTGTTAATCATAAAAACAAATTGACAAGTACAATATCAACTATACTAATGGGAATTGTAGCAGCTCTTGTTGCTTACTATGTTGGTGATTTTTTAGAAGGACTTGTTGGTCAGTAACTCTTAAATTGAACAGAACTTCTTTGTACAATTAATATTGAGGTTACCGATTTACCTCTCCTTTGGAGAGGTCAAAATTGCCCAAAGCGATTTTGGGTGAGGCATAATAAAAATTTGTTAAAATACATTTGATTCTAAATTTTATAGAAAATAGCTGTAAATTGCGCCCTAAAATAAAAATTACTTATGAAGTTAAAATATATAATTCCAATTTTTGCTCTTAGCATAATATTTTTATCGTGTAATAAAGATGATGATGGTGCTACAGATAATTTTGATGCGGCTGCTCAAGCATTGATTGATGATACTACATTGATAGAATATTTAAAAACACATTACTATATTCCGGCAGCACAAGATGAACCTTTTGGTACTATTGATACTATTTTAGGTACTGAAACCCCTTTATTTGATCAAGTTTTTACTAATGATACAATTGTTTTTAATAATATCAATTATAAATTATATTATTTAATGCTCAATGAAGGTGAAAATGAAAACCCAACACGTTATGACTCTGTTTTTGTTAAGTATAGAGGGTTTTTATTAGATAGCACAAAATTTGATGAAAATACAAGCTTTAATACTTCAAGAGGTTGGTTAAATCTTACTCAAGTAATACAAGGTTGGAAATATGGTTTTCCAAACTTTAAAAGTGGTAATAATGTTACACAACAAGGTGAACCAATTACATTTGATGAAACCGGTAAAGGAATTTTATTTTTTCCTTCCGGATTGGCATATTCAAACATCGGTACTTCAGGAATTGGTCCTAACGAACCCTTGCTATTTCATATAGAGTTGGCACAAGTTGTTATTGCAGATAATGACAATGATGGTGTTTTAAATATAGATGAAGATTTAAATGCTGATGGTGAGGTTTCTGATGATAACACTGATGGTGATAATTTCCCTAATTATCTTGACCCAGATGATGATAATGATGGTATATTAACTAAAGATGAAGATGCAAATGGAGATGGCGACCCAAGAAATGATGATACAGATGGCGATGGAACACCAGATTATCTGGATGCCGATAGTTAAAAAAAGTAGTTTTATAAGGTTTTGAAACATAGTTATAAAAAAGAAGACCGAAGCTAGAAGAAAAACACTTCCAACTTCGGTCTTTTTATTCTAACTTCTAACTTCTTTAATTTCTTCTTTCATTAAACCTGTATGATAGTCCGAAAATAATTTGATTAGGTCTATTGTCAACATTAATATTAGTTCCCGGAAAAGTTGCATTCAAGTCATTAGAAAAACCTTTTTCCCAACGTACATCAACTCCTAATCTACCTAATTCTAAACCGGTTCCTATATGCAAACCTACGCTAAAATCGTTAGTCTTTACATTTTCAATTCCGCTTAAACTAAAATCAGAATCCAAAATATATTGGAATGATGGACCAGCAAATACATGCAATGGACCAATAACTTTAACGCCAATCAAAATAGGAATGTCTAATTTTTTAGTTTTAAAATCCGTAGATAAATTGTTACTTGAATTACTTTCATAAGAATTGTTTAATTGTGTATATACAATTTCAGGTCTGATATAAAAACCCAGTAATCTTGCTTTAAGCCATAAACCTACATGATAGCCTGCTTTGTTATCGGCACCGGTAATTACATTTTGAAAATTATTACCGGTTTGCTCAATTAATTCTGATAGATCGCCACCAAAATTATAATTTAATCCGGCTTTCGCACCAATGTCAATTTTTTGAGCGAATGATACATTAATTAAGGTGAGGGTTAGTATGGTTAATACTAATTTTTTCATGATAAATGATTTTAAAGGGGAAATCCCTGTTATTAATTGTTTATCAAACGCAAAAGTGATGCCAATATTCTTTTTTGAATGTTAATTTAACTTCTCTTAATTACTTTTTCAACTGCTTTAACTATGGCATTGCTATTCAATCCATATTTTTCCATCAATTGTTCCGGTGTACCAGATTCACCAAAAGTGTCGTTGGTGGCAATAAATTCTTGTGGAGTAGGATTGTGTTGTGTTAAAACCCTGGCAACACTTTCTCCAAGCCCACCAAAATAGTTATGCTCTTCAGCAGTAACTATACAGCCTGTTTTAGCAACAGATTTCAGTATCGCCTCACTATCTAAAGGTTTTATAGTATGTATATTGATAACTTCTGCAGAAATACCTTTAGCTTCCAGCACTTCTGAAGCTTGTAACGCTTCCCAAACCAAATGCCCGGTCGCAACAATAGTAACATCTGTACCTTCTGTAAGTTGAACCGCTTTACCGATTTCAAACTTTTGATTTACATCAGTAAACACAGGTACCTTTGGTCTCCCGAAACGTAAATATACAGGGCCAATATGATCAGCAATTGCAATAGTAGCCGCTTTGGTCTGATTATAATCACAGGTATTGATAACGGTCATGCCCGGTAACATTTTCATCAGACCAATATCTTCTAAAATTTGATGTGTAGCTCCATCTTCACCAAGGGTGAGTCCGGCATGTGAAGCACATATTTTCACATTCTTACCAGAATAGGCAATTGATTGACGAATTTGATCATAGACTCTACCTGTAGAAAAGTTAGCGAAAGTTCCAGTAAATGGAATTTTTTCGCCAATAGTTAAACCGGCAGCGATACACATCATATTAGCTTCAGCAATACCTACCTGAAAAAAACGTTCAGGATGATTATTTTTAAAATCATCCATTTTTAACGAACCGATTAAGTCTGCGCAAAGTGCTACAACATTAGGGTTGGTTTTACCTAATTCTGTTAAACCGTCACCAAAACCAGAGCGGGTATCTTTTTTTTCTGTGTATGTATATTTTTTCATCTTGCAAAGGCGCAAAGGCGCAAAGTTTTGTATTCAGATATTATTTATAGAAGTGGTAAAAATAAAAATTGTGAGATGATATTTTCTAAAATTTCATCATTTCTTTATAGAACTTATGAACAGGAAACCCCATTACATTAAAAAAACTGCCTTCAATTTTTTTAACAGCAATATATCCTAACCATTCTTGTATGCCATAACTTCCTGCTTTATCAAATGGAGCATATTTATTAATATAAAATTCAATTTCTTCTTCACTTAACTTTTCAAGGTGTACAACAGTTGTATCATTAATTATTTTTGTACTCTTACTTGTTTTAATACATATTGAAGTAATTACTTCATGTTCATTATTAGATAGTTCAGTTAACATCTTTTTTGCATCTGTAGCATCTGTTGGTTTACCAAGAATTTTTCCGTTAAAACGGACAACTGTATCTGCAGTGATTAAAATATCATTTTCATTGAGTGTTTTTTCATACGCATCTGCTTTAAGCTGTGCTAAAAAGCTTGTAATTTCATTTCCGTGTAAGTATTTGGGGTAGATCTCTTCTACATCAATAGATCTTACAGTAAAATTCAATCCTAAATCCTTTAAAAATTGCTGTCTTCTCGGTGAACCGGAAGCTAATATGATATTGTAATTTTCTAATTTTTTATTTAGCATAATGAATATTTAATGATATAATTAAGATTGAAAGCATACCCAAAAGCATGATGAATTTAAGTAAATTACTGGCGTAAGTATAATCTTTTTTAGTTTTTGCATAAATTATTTTAGTCATAAAATGGAGTAGTGGTAACATTACAATAATTAGCATATATGCTAATATAAAAGGCACATTAGAAAAATTATTAAAACTATAAAGCGTCACTAAAATCAAGGGAACAAAACTTAAGGCAAAGACAATATTTTTAGCTCTTCTTCTTCCTAGTAAAATAGGTAGTGTTTTCATTTTTAATTTTTTATCTCCATTTACATCTTCAATATCTTTAACTATTTCACGCAATAGCATAAACATAAAAGCAAAAACTGAATAATCAATGAGTACTCTAAAGGCATGATACTGTTCAACAACATTTTCATCGGTAATAGCAGGAATTACATCAAAAACACCAACAATTAATATACTTAGTGATACCAATAAGGAAACAATAATATTTCCTACCAATGGTCTTTTTTTAAAGTCAGAATTATAAACTTTTAATAATAATGCAGTAATGATAAAAATAGCGATAAATGAAAGTTTATTTATTCGATAAGCAACATAAAGCCCAGCTATGAGTCCAATACTATTTAATAGATAATAGTAGTTATACCCCTGTTTTTTACTGACTTCTTTTCCAATAATAACTTTATCGGGTTTATTTATCTTATCAGCTTCAACATCATAAATGTCATTGATAATATACCCTGCAGCGGCAATAGTTATTGTAGCTAGTAATAATATACTAAAATCTAAATGTGTTAGTGTAGTTGCGACTGAAAAAACAGGAAAATAAATATATTTAAATAATAGTTGAATACACACGATCATCACAAGGTTTTTCCATCGTATGAGTTGCAAAAATGAGATAGTCATCATTTAAAATTCTTTTTTATTCTATCTAAATTCCGTTTGTTGTCTTTATCTTTTAAGGATTCTCTTTTATCATATAATTTTTTTCCTTTACACAAGGCTATCTCCAATTTTGCCCAACCTTTATCGGTTAAAAAGAGTTTAAGCGGAATAATAGTCAGACCAACATTTTGAAGTTCTTTCTGTAACTTTTTGAGTTCACGTTTATTCAATAAAAGTCTGCGCTCACTTTTCGGTTTGTGATTGTAGATATTGCCATTGATATATTCTTCAATAAACATATTAATGACAAAGAGCTCTCCTGTATCGTTAAATTCACAAAAGCTCTCTGTAATACGTGCTTTACTTGCACGGATAGATTTAATTTCAGTTCCGGTTAATTGAATTCCGGCAGTATAAGTATCTAGTATTTCATACTCAAACCTAGCTTTTTTATTTCGTATGTTAATTTTTGGTTGCATTGGTGCAAAACTATAAATTTTAAGATTACGTTAGCTTTATTTTCTATTGTATTATTAAATAAAAAAATCTCGATTATTATAAACTATCGAGATCATAAGGCTAAAGTAAGATTTAAAAGTATTTTACTTACTTCTCTTTTTAAACCTTTACACCTAACTTCCCTAATATAATGCCGAGTAAACACCATTTTGTAAATGACCTTGTTTAAAGCTATTTTCTGCCAATATTTTGTTTGCCATAGCAGCTTCTAATACCATTCCTGCCTTGTCAGTGAGGCAGAAAACATAATTTTTTTTTTGGCAGAATAAAAAAAGTCGAGATAGATTTATAAAGATAATTATTTTCAAAAATATGACATAAGTCATTATTTAAGGTATTAACCTAGAATATCTTTGGCAACAATTAAATCATAAAAATTATATATCATGAAAAAAATAATAGTTAGTTTATTGGTTGGTGTTCTATTTTCGATGTCTATTCAAGGGCAGGAAAATGACACGAAAGATTTTAATAAGTGGCAAGTAAGACTTCGTGGAATAATTGTTATTCCAAATGAAAGTGCAACAATCGGAACTATAGGTGGAGATGTTGAAATATCAACGGCTTTTGTTCCTGAATTAGATTTTACCTACTTCTTTACAGAAAATTGGTCAGCAGAGTTAATTTTAGGTACAACTAAGCACGATGTGAATACAGTTGCTTCAGATTTAACTGCAGTTGGATTGGCTTCTAGTGTTGATGTTGACTTGGGTTATGTTTGGTTATTACCTCCAACATTAACAGCGCAATATCATTTTGCTACTGAAGGATTTAGACCTTATTTAGGAGCAGGTATCAATTATACTTTCTTTTATGGTGTAGATTCAGGTAATACTATTAAGGATGTTGAATATGACAATAGTTTCGGATTTGCATTTCAAGGTGGGGTTGATTATGATCTAAATGATAAATGGTTTTTGAACTTTGATGCTAAATATATCCTTTTATCTACTGATGTAACTGTTGATGCTTCAAATTTATTAGACAGCGGAACTCTTAGTATTCCTGCTGAAGTTGATATCAATCCTTTTATAATAGGGTTTGGTGTTGGAATCAGATTTTAATAGTTGATACCTAAGTGCATGAAAAAAATGAGTTAAAATTTTAATAATATTTTTTATTTTTTTAGTCCTCACAGGTTTTAAAAACCTGTGAGGTTTTATTTTTATTGCTATTATACTAGAACTCATTTAAACTGTTTCTTTTACCTACAAACTTCACTCCTGAAGCCTCGGGATTGCCCTCTAATTTTGTCATTTTCCTGTTTGGTGCAAAACTATAAATTTTAAAAGTGAATTATCGGTTTTAAAAATTAAAAAGAGAATGTCTTCACGAGGAATAAGGTACGAATATAGCCTGTGCTGTCCCGAAGCTTCGGGAGTTTCAATATGGTGATCTCTTGAAAATTAAAAAGACTTCATGAGATTGCCACAGCATCGCCTCCGGCAAATGCTTCGCAATGACATAATTTATATAGATTATTTTATCTTAACCAACACATGCGATATTTGCTCACCTTTGATGGTAACAATATATAGGTTAGCATTGTTATTATCACTTATATCTTGATAGACTTCTTTACCAATTAATTTATTGACGAAGCCTGGTGTAGTATTACTATGACCAACAACCAATACACTTTTACCTTTGGTATCTTTTAAAAATTGTTGCATATCAATCTTAAAAGGATGATAGGTTTTGATAGTTATATTATTATTTTTAGCAGTTGGTAAGGCAGTATTTTGAGTTCTATTATATGAGGTTGAATACACTGCGTCAATTTGAAATTGTTCAAATAATTGACTCCATCGTAATGCTCTGAGAGCTCCTTTTTTAGTTAAATCAGGATCTTTATTAGTTTCATCACTTCTGTCTTTTTCAGCATGTCGGATTAAATAATAGGTTGAAATACTATCATTCACTACATCTTGTGCAAGTAGAGGAGAAGTGAATAATGTTATTGCAAGTATTAAAAGAGTTCTTTTAAGCATTAGGAAGTTTTTTTATAGGCGCAAACAAATTTTCTAATAGAACGCTGATGACACTGTCATGATAGCTATCGGGATATACATGACCCTAAATTATTAATTTTATAAAGTGTTAGGCAACGTTTTTATTTTTAAACTGCTTTATTTCATTCAGTTCAGTTTCTTTCATTTTTTTTTCATCTTCAATATCGTAGTCATCCTGAATTCCGAGCCAAAACTTTGCAGAATTACCAAAATATTTACTCAATCTCAATGCCGTATCAGCTGTAATTCTACGGTTTCCTTTAATAATTTCTGAAATTCGAGTTTGCGGTATTTTTAAATCTTTAGAAATTCTATAAGCCGTAATTTTTAACGGTTCAAGAAATTCGTAATTTAAAATTTCACCTGGATGTATATTTGCTAATTTTCTCATAATTTCGTTTTTAATGATAATCAATTATTTCAACTTCACTTGCATTTCCATTTTCCCAAGTAAATATTATTCTCCATTGTTTATTAATTCGTATACTATAAAATCTATTGAGTTTACCAGCTAGTTTTTCAAGTCGATTAGAAGGAGGAATTCTTAAGTCCGCTATGTCTTGAGAATTATTTAACATTCTCATTTTTCGACGACCCACATTTTGAATTCCAAGAGGCATTTTTTTTACTCTAACTCCATTCCAAATTTTTTCTGTCTCTTTTGAGCCAAAGGATAAAATCATATCTTTCACGTTACTAACGTCAAAAGTAAGTAATTTATTTTAATTCTCAAAGTTTTTTTTGGAATATTGCTTAATGTGAGTTTGCACACTGACTCTGTTTAGATTCAAAATTTTAGTGTTTTATTCAAGAAAAAAGTGTAGAAGTTTTTGCGCAGTCTGACAGTTTGCATATGAAGCGTTGGGCATTTAAAAGCACTTCATTTTCGGTTTATTTATATGTACTAACTTTGATTTAATTACTTATTAACCAATGCTTTATACACTTTGTTACTTACTGGGTTTATTCTTTTTATTTCCTGATGCAACAAACATTTCTCCGCTCTTAAATGAATTATTCACATTAAAATTCTCAACTTTATTTTCCAAATATTGCCATATTGGTCTATTAACTTTCCCTTTTCCTATCCATTCTATAAACATTCCTCTTAAATTTACTTTTTCGATATACCAATCCATTATTACAATTTTTCCTTTGGGTTTTAAGAGCAAAATTAAATTGTCAATTACTTTTCCCCATTCAGGAAATCCTGACAGTCCTAAATCACAGAAAATAGCATCAAATTTTAAGTCTGCTTCAAATTCCTTTTTTATCCATTCTGCATTAATTTCCGTTGCGTTTCCTTTAATTATTTGAATGTTATTCCACTTATTTTTTTTGATTTTATCTTTTGCTTTTTCAAGCATTCCACTTGACAAGTCAATACCTATAATTTTTCCTGTGTTTTGTAAGTATTCTTGGAAATATTCAAAATTTTGTCCTGTTCCGCAGGGAATATTCAAAACCGTTTGATTTTTATTCAAATTCAGTTCATTAACGGCAAATTCTCTTGGTTTACGATAATATGATTTTGAAGAAATAAAATCATAAATTTTAGCAAATCTGTCATAATATTTTGCTATTTTTTTCTGCTTTCCTTTCATATCGTTCGCTTTTTTTTGCTTGCAGGTAACGTCTCGGTTATGGTTAGTACGGGATTTCAAGGAACTGTCCTTTCGGTCTTGTACTTCACTTTGGGTTAAGTACCAAAACCCGTATTAACTATAGCATTGTTGTGCTCTCGTTATTTTAAATTTTAAACATTAATTAAAACGTTTCCCGTTTTCTGTCCTGTAATTACATATTCGTAAGCTTTGGATATATCTTCCAATAAATATTCTCGGTCTATTACTGGTTTAAACTTTTCTTTTTTCAAAAGCTCCATAATATATGGTATGGTTTTCTGCGTGCTATATGGTAAAGGAAAGATTACTTTTTTATTATTTAAAATTGAAGTTGTGATTGCATAAAATAAATTTTGGGAGTAAGATCCCAATTCTGAGGATATATAGATGCCTTTTTCTTTTAATAATGGCTTACATTTTCCAAAAGTACTTTTGCCCACAGCATCAAATATAAAGTCATATTTTTCTTTATCTCTTGTAAAATCTTCTTTGGTATAATCATAAATTTTATCAGCGCCTAAAGATTTTATCAATTTTAAATTTTTTGTATTACAAGTAGCTGTTATTTTGACATTATACT
>CAYXAZ010000026.1:0-39799 GCA_964463085.1 uncultured Flavobacteriaceae bacterium
CCATCCGTGATTTTATCGCCTTCCCTAAAAATAATTCAGGTAGAGATGTAATGATCGATGCTCCGGCACCAATTGATAAAATGCAATTAGAGGAATTAAGTTTAAAATTGAATATTAAAACAGACTGAAGACTGAAGACCGAAGTTGTGAAATTGAATCTATTTGTCATTCTTTCGCATCCAATTGTCGACAATAAAATACGAATGAATGTCCGTTTGAGCAGTCACCCCGAGCGGAGTCGAGGGGCGATAACAAATGACGAAGTGATCTTCTAAATTAAGAGATTGCCATGGCTTTGAAAATAAAGCCTCGCAATGACATATTTTTTTTATCTTTATAAAATGCCAAAACCTAAAAGTTTATTTACCAAAATTCTAATTTGGAGGTATAAGCATATCTCTGAAAGGACATTTATCTATATCCTTAGTATTTTGGTTGGTTTTTTAGCAGGTTTAGGTACTACGGTTTTAAAGAACTTTACCCATTATATCCAATTAGTATTAGGAACTAATATCATTAAAAACTATCAAAATTCCTTATACTTTATTTTTCCTATTATAGGTTTATTATTGGTCTTTATCATTAAAAAAACTTGGTTAAAAAAACATATTGGGCATGGTATTTCTACAACACTTCATGCTATTTCAAAACTCAACGGAATAATTCCGAGATATAATATTTTTGCTTCTTTAATTACTGCTCCTTTAACTGTTGCTTTTGGTGGTTCGGTTGGGTTACAAGGACCAGCAGTAAGTGCAGGTAGTGCATTGGCTTCTAATACAGCTCAATTATTTCATATGAATGCCAAAACTCGTATGTTATTAATAGGTTGTGCCACAGCAGGCGCTATGGCATCAATGTTTAAAGCACCTATTGCTGCCATTATTTTTGCCGTTGAAATTTTTAGTTTGAATCTAGCTTTTGCTTCTTTAGTACCACTATTACTAGCATCAGTATCTGCTGTAATTACCTCCTATTTTTTTATGGGAACTGATGTCTTGTTTAGGTTTGAATTGGTAGATAAGTTTGAAATAAATGATATCTTATTTTATGTTCTATTAGGTATTGCCACAGGCTTCGCTTCAGTATATTTTTCTAAGGTTTTTTTTGCCATCACCAATTTTTTTAAAGGTTTTGAAAGTAGGTCTAAAAGATTAATAATTGGTGGTCTGACAATTGGCGCTATACTTTATCTTATTCCACCATTATATGGTGAAGGCTACGGACTGATAAACAATTTATTAAAAGGCGATCATATTGCTGCTATTGGTAATACCCCTTTTAATTTAGATTTAAGTAATATATGGGTAGTTATTGCGCTATTGATTGGAATTACTATTTTTAAAGCCATAGCAATGACTACAACTTTTGGTGCTGGTGGTGTAGGTGGCGTCTTTATCCCTACATTAGTTATGGGAAGTACATTAGGTAATGCTTTTGCAAAAATTATCAATAATATTGGTTTAGGGTTTCATGTATCTGAATCTAACTTTACCTTGATCGGGATGACAGGTTTGATGGCCGGGGTATTACATGCTCCGTTAACAGCAATATTTCTAATTGCAGAAATTACCGGAGGTTATGAGCTGTTTGTACCATTAATGTTAGTAGCAGCCATTTCATTTGCTATAACACGTTATTTTGTTTCTCATTCTATCTATACAATGGCTCTTGCTAAACGAGGAGAATTACTAACACATGACAAAGATAAAAATGCATTACTCTTAATGAGTCTTGATAAAATTATTGAACGTGATTTTATTGCTGTACAACCTGATATTATGTTAAGCAAAATGCTTAAAAGTGCCGTAGTAAAATCGCAACGTAATATATTTCCTGTAGTTGATGAAAATGATAATTTTTTAGGAATTGTTTTATTAGATAATATCAGACAAGTGATGTTCAATAAAAAGATTTGCAAAACTACCTTGGTACGTAATTATATGAATGATGCTCCTGAAGTTATTTTTTATGAAGCCGATACTATGCAAACTATTATGGATAAATTTGAAAGTAGTGGTGCATGGAACCTACCTGTTATAAAAGAAGGTATCTATTTCGGGTTTATTTCTAAGTCAAAAATGCTAACTGCCTACCGTAAAAAGTTGATTGAAGTGACGAGTTAGCAAAGGTTATTCTTAAATAATATTAATCATACTGCTCATTGAAATATTTTTTAAAATTTGTTTTCTTCATTTTTAATAATTTAATATCGCTTCTTTTATATATTAGGTTTTCATTTGATTTTAAATCTCTTAAAAATATATAGTTTTCTGTCATACCAATAAAAACAATTGAAGAATTTGTCTTTTTCAAATACTCGTTATATTCAAACTCCATATCAACCTCTGTAACTCCAACTAAAATTTTCTGCGCCCTCTCTCGGTTATAAATGGTTATTAAAGAAAAAGTTAAGAAAACTATTGATAATATTACTTCTCTTTTAGTAATTCTTAAGTAAAGTAAAGAAAGAGAAAGCCAAAGGAATGTAAGAAAAAGTAAGGTTTCTATAGAAAAAAAATTTAATGAGAATTGTCTATAAAAAGTAAGGTTAATTATTAAATAGATGGGATAAATATATATCATAGCCAGAGAAATTATATCTCTTATTATTCTATAAAACCTTACTATGAATAATATATAAGTTCTAAATGATTTCTTTTTTATAAATAACTGTTTTAAAGAGATTATATCTTTTTTTATTTCAAATAACTTGTTATTATTACTGTCACTATTCAAATTTTCATTTCTATTCCTGAAAAGACCGCCAAAATAATAATACATAAAGGCTAAGGATAATAAAAATAATAGTATAGGAAAAGTTAAAGGTAAAAAAGAAAGAAGCATTTCGCTTAAAGATAAAAAGTTTGATATTTTTATATCAAAATATGAATAGTATATATAATAATTGTAGAAACCTATAAAAACTAGATATGAATATATAAAGGCAGGGTCATAAAATTTTTTCATGATATTTATTTACAAAATCAATTATAAATACAAATTTAATATTTACTATTCTTTTTTTAAAAAAGCAACTCCCTTATCAGGAAAATCTGTAAAAACTCCATCTAATTCAAGGGTGTTAAACCCAACATCTAACAATTCATCAAAAGATACAAATTCTCCTAAATCATCAGCTCTAAAAGTATAAGCGTGCACAACCAACCCAAGTTTATGCGCTTCTTTTACTAAGTCTGTAGTTTTCCAATTACCTTGCTCATCTTTACCTTTAAGGATATGTTTATACCATGGTCCGAGGCCATCAGCATAGGTTGCATATTCTTTTAAATGTTTTTCATCTTCTTCAAATTCTATGAGTTGTACTAGAAATAATTCCGATTTTAATTCTTGTCGGATACGTTTTAATTCTTTAGCATCAAAACATTGTAAAATACAATTGTCTTCTTTTGTATTATAACCATGATCAGACAAAATTTTCAATACGATGCTAGAAATATCTTTCCCTTCTTTATTATGAAATTCCGAGTCTTTTATTTCAGGATAAATTCCGATATTATTACCTGTACTTTTATTTAGACCTTGAATTAATTCTATTTCTTCTTGTAAAGAATGTAACTTAAATTTTGATTTCCATAAGGGGTATCTATTTTTAAAAACTGCTTTCCCCGTTTTAGCATCAAACCGTTCCGTTACATTCAACTGTAATAATTCTTCATAAGTAAAATCGATTACATAAAATCGTCCGTCTTTTCGCTTTCTTTCCGGAAATTTATTCACAACATCGGTTACCGTTTCTAAATGAATATCGTGTATTACAATAGGTACATCATCTTTAGAAAGTACCAAATCTTGTTCTAAAAAATCTGGATGCATCGCATAAGCCATTGCTTTTGAAGCTAAAGTATGTTCTGGTAAATATCCCGAAGCTCCTCTATGTGCAATAACTACTTTTTTCGTGTTTTTAGTCATTTTTTCGTGTTTTTGAGCCGAATTACACCCAAAAAGGCATAAAATCGTTAAAAAAAGTGAAATTTTCATTTATTTCTTTTTTAGTATATCAAGATTAATTTAGTATAAAATCTGATTGATCTATATTGCTAAAGATATAAAATTTGTAGTTTAGCTCAACAAATATACTTGTAAATGAAAACCCTCTTAAAAATCTTGTTTTTTATTTTTATTGGAGGCTTAATTGTCGGGTTTTATCTTCAAAAAACAAATAATGAAAACTATCAAATAGTTTTCGGTCTCGATATTCTTTTCTTATCTTTTATTTTAATGCCTCTATTTATTTTTTATCGATACAAAAACGGAAAATATAAAAAGTATGTTATTGATCCTAAAAGTAAGAATCCGTTTAAGATTGATGATAAGTCTAAACTATAGGCAAAACGTCTCAGCGAATTTTATTTGTTAAAATAAAATGTGGCTTTTTCTTATTTCGTAAAAATCAAAAAATAGCCGCAACTTATACATCATTCCACACTTGACTTGACACTAGCCTTGCTTGCAGGCAAGTTCTGAGATTAAATAATTAACATGAGTTCGATGTAAGAAATGTAGTTAATAATGCAAATCATATTGATTATTGGCACTTTGTCTGTTCGAGCGCAGTCGAGAACTATTTAAAAACCTTTCGACTGCGCTCAAGGAGACATTAAAATTTTCATTTCACATTTAAAATACTGACTATTAGTTATTTAAAAAATAGTTATATCGAACTCACGTTAATTAATTACAATTGATATGTAGAACTCAGGTAATTAATTTAGACAATTAATAAATCTGGATTCCTGCCTGCGCAGGAATGACAAATAGACTAAATTTTTTGTAAAGTTTCCAATGCCTTTTCAATTGAAGTAATATTATCAAAAGTGAGCAATAAACGCAATCCTTGTTTGGTTTCTTTTTCCTTCATTTTACAGATAGCCATATTTTGCTGTACAAATTGTAAGACATTGGTAAATGCTTTTGTTTGATAAAAAGGAGACTGCTTGTCAGCAATAAAATAACCTACAAGTTTATTTCGTTTTAGAATAATACGTTCTAGACCTAGTTTTTTAGCTACCCATTTTAATCTTACACTATTGAGTAGGTCTTCTGCTTGAACTGGTAATTCTCCAAAACGGTCAATTAAACGTTGTTCATATTGCAGCAATGCTGACTCGGTTTGTAAATCGCCTAATTCTCTATATAAATTCAATCGTTCGGTAATGATATTGATATAATCATCCGGGAAAAGTAACTCAAAATCAGTATCAATTTGAATCTCTTTTACAAATATTTTTGGTTTGCCTGAACTATCCTTATAGAGTTCTTTAAATTCATTTTCCTTGAGTTCTTCAATGGCTTCATTGAGTATTTTTTGATAAGTATCAAACCCTATGTCATTGATAAATCCGCTTTGCTCACCACCTAATAGATCTCCTGCGCCGCGTATCTCTAAATCTTTCATAGCAATGCTTAGTCCGCTGCCCAAATCAGAAAATAATTCTAATGCCTGAATACGTTTACGGGCATCATCGGTCATCATATGATATGGAGGTGTAATAAAATAACAGAATGCTTTTTTATTAGAACGCCCCACACGACCCCGCATTTGATGTAGATCTGACAGTCCAAAATTATTGGCATTATTGATAAAAATAGTATTGGCATTAGGGATGTCTAAACCACTTTCCACAATAGTGGTAGAAACCAATACATCAAACTCATCATTCATAAAGGCAAGCATCAATTGCTCTAATTTTTTACCTTCCATTTGTCCGTGACCAATAGCAATATTTGCATCGGGTAATAAACGTTGTAACATTCCGGCAACTTCCTTGATATTTTCTATACGATTATGGATAAAAAATATTTGTCCACCTCGTGAAATTTCATACTGAATGGCATCTCTAATTATCTCTTCGCTAAAGCGGATAACATTGGTTTCTATAGGATGTCGATTGGGAGGAGGTGTATTGATAATTGATAGATCACGTGCTGCCATTAATGAAAACTGTAAGGTTCTAGGAATAGGCGTTGCTGTTAATGTAAGCGTATCAACATTTTCTTTAATAGTTTTGAGTTTATCTTTTACAGATACACCAAATTTTTGCTCTTCATCGACAATTAATAAGCCTAGATCTTTAAAAATTACTTTTTTATTGACCAATTGATGCGTGCCGATAATAATATCAATTTTTCCGGAAGCTAAATTTTTTAAAATTTCAGTACGTTGTTTTGTAGTTCTAAATCGGTTGAGATAATCGATAACCACAGGAAAATCTTTTAACCGTTCATTAAATGTTTTGAAGTGTTGAAATGCCAAAATAGTAGTGGGAACTAGTATTGCAACTTGTTTTCCATTATCAACAGCTTTAAAAGCGGCGCGAATTGCTATTTCAGTTTTACCAAAACCAACATCACCACAAACCAATCTATCCATGGGTTGTTCACTTTCCATATCAGCTTTTACATCTTGAGTAGCGGTAAGTTGGTCAGGTGTGTCTTCATACATAAAACTAGATTCTAATTCTAGTTGCATAAAACTATCAGGATTGTATTGAAATCCTTTTTGCATTCTACGCTTTGCATAGAGTTGAATTAAGTTATACGCAATTTGCTTAACCCGTGTTTTGGTTTTTTGTTTGAGTTTTTTCCAAGCACCAGAACCTAATTTATATATTTTTGGTGCTTTACCATCCTTACCATTAAACTTAGAGATTTTATGAAGTGAATGGATGCTGATATACAAGATGTCTCTATCACCATAAATGAGTTTTATGGCTTCTTGTTGTTTTCCTTCAACATCAATTTTTTGTAAACCACCAAACTTACCAATACCATGATCCATATGGGTTACATAGTCACCAATTTCAAGATTTGTAAGCTCTTTTAAGGTAATGGCTTGTTTTTTGGCGAATCCACTTTTAAGGCGAAATTTATGATAACGTTCAAAAATTTGATGGTCAGTATAACAAACTATTTTAAGGTCTTTGTCTATAAACCCTTGATATAATGGAAAAACAATTGTTTTATATATTACTTCTTCTTGAATATCCACAAAAATATCATGAAACCGTTCTGCTTGTTTTTCATTGGAGCAGAATAAGTAATTTTTGAACCCTTTTTTAGTATTTTCATTCAGGTTTTTAATCAGTAGATCAAATTGTTTGTTGAATGAGGGTTGGGGTGACACCTGAAATGTAATTTCTGTATCATTCCGAACTTGTTTCGGAATCTCATCATCAGATGCTGAAACGAGTTCAGCATGACGATTGTTGCCAATCGCCACCAAATTATAATCATTCAATTGCTGTTTGATCAAAGAGCTATCACAGAATAAGTCTGTAGGTTCAGAAAGTTGTACACCTTCTTTAATTTCAGCAAAAGCAGTAATAGCTTTATCGAAGAGTTTGTCTAATTTACCAAAAAGTAATTCTTGGTTTTTTATAAAAATAACTGTTTTATTAGATATGTATTTTAAAAAACTTTCACGTTTTTCTTGTAATTTTTTATTTTCAACATTAGGAAGGATGCTAATTTTCTTTTCTTTATCGATTGATAATTGTGTTTCAATATCGAAAGTTCTGATACTATCTACTTCATCACCAAAAAACTCAATCCGATAAGGTTCTTCATTAGAAAATGAAAAAACATCTACAATACCACCTCGTACAGCAAATTCACCGGGTTCAGTCACAAAATCTACACGATTGAAATTGTATTCAAATAATACTTCGTTTACAAAATCGAGCGATATTTGTTCACCAACATGCAATTTTAAAGTACTTCTTTCTAATTCACTTTTAGTGACTACCTTTTCAAATAGCGCATCAGGATAGGTAATAATAATCGCTGGTTTTTTACGAGAATTAATTCTGTTTAAGACTTCAGAACGCAAGAGAATATTGACATTGTCAGTCTCATCGATCTGATATGGTCGTCGGTAGGAACCGGGATAGAACAACACGTTTTTTTCTCCTAATAACTGTTCAAGATCATTTAAATAATAAGCAGCCTCTTCTTTATCATCACAGATAATTAAGTAAGGTTTTTCTACCTGTTTAAAAGAGCTTGAAATAACAAAAGACAATGAAGATCCTGCCAAATGCTGTAAATTAAGCTTTTGGTTTTCTTGTTGTAAGCATTGAACAATCTGTTTTAGTTTAGAAGATTGTTCATATAAAGTAACAATTGTTTGTTTACTCAATTGTTTGAATTTTAAGCAAAGATATATTTATTAAAATCATTAAAAAAAATAATCAGTTTATTTATCTTTGAGCCATAATAAATAAGTTTTGAAAAATTCAGGTTTATCTTTAAGTAAAGCTCATAAACAAAAACTGGCTCATTTTGCTAATATTATAAAGTTGGCTAGGGTAGATTTTGTGATTAATGGAGATGAACAAGAATTATTAGATAGATTGGCAAAGCAGCTGGGAATTGAGAAACAAGAATATAAAAATGTGTTGGAAAACCCGGATGCTTATCCAATTAATCCTCCAGTGACTTATGACGAAAGAATAGAGCGGTTATACAATTTAACAAATATGATTTTTATTGATGGCGAAATTATTGGAGATGAGGTTGATCTTTTACAGCGAATTGCAATCGATTTAGGGTTTCCAACAGATATCATTGAAAAAATAAGTGACAAAGCAATTCATTTAATTATCAATAATTATAATTTAGACGAATTTAAAAGCGCTATAAAAGGAATATATACAATTTAGAAAAGTTAATTAATAAAAAATAAAAATATGTCAATATCAGATTTATACTCAAGCGGAGCTCATAAAAAAAATAGGGGTCATTTCGCAAGTATTGTAAAATTAGCAATGGCAGATGATGTTATTACAGAAGGTGAGCAAGATTTACTTGAAAGTTTGGCAAAACGTTTAGACATTAGCGCAGAGGAGTATAAAAAAATTGTAAAAAACCCGGATAAATATCCCATTAATCCACCGGTAAGTTATGATGAAAGAATAGAGCGGTTATACAATTTAACCCAAATGATCTATGCAGATGATGAGGTTTCAAAAGATGAAGTTTCTGTGTTAAAACGTGTAGTCGTTGGGCTGGGCTTTCCTCAAGATAATGCAGAAAAAGTAAGTGACGAAGCATTACATTTAGTAATGAATGAAAATGATCTAGAAGATTTTATAAAGGCTATCAAACGAGTGAATAGGGTTTAATTTTTTAGATAAAAGATATTAGACCGCTTCGCTTTTAGATGAAGGACTTATTTTTAATTCTTACATACACCTAACAGGTTTCCAAAACCTGTTAGGTCTTTTATTTGATATTTCTAAAACACATAACCAACTTCTCAAAATCTTTTGTGGTATTCCCGTCATTGTTGATATTACATATTATACCATCTTTTTTGATATTCTAGCTTGTTAAGCTCTAAATCTTGTTTTGCATCATCAGAAAATATATCATAACCATATTTTCTACTGTTAGCAATAACTGTACTTGATCCTCCAATCACTACACTAAAATAATATGAAAAATCTTTTAATCTAGTATCATATATAGCTAGTTTACTATATAAGTTTGCTAGCATTACTCCAATCGGAGTTAGTTTGTTTTTTAACAAATCATTATTTACTATGGAATACCCAGCAGTAGGTATTTTTACCCAACTTGGGAGCCCTTTTGGTGGCGGCCATTCTTTTGATGCAGCCAAAGACATTGGAGATTTAAAAGAGTACCATGTTGCTAAATCACTAACACAAATTATATCTATACATTCTCTAGGATGTTTAACGTATTCTTCATCAGCACTTAATAGCCGCTTTCCTATGATTTCTTCAGTATTTGCACTTGAGCTTTTCCATATATGTGAATGTGACAATAAACCATATATAATAGGACTATTTAACTCCTTTGTATAATTTCCATAATGCCCTCCATATGAAGGTAATAGACTTCTTATTTTTATTGAAGTTTTTACTAACTTTGTAATATGTTCTCCTTTCAAAGTGTTTTTACATTCAAAAGCAGCAACAACACCAGCTGTGAGATATAATTTTTTATTCAATAAATATTCTGGGTAAAATGGTTTTAAAACTATTATATCAACTTGAGGACTTGTTAGTCCCCCTGCATTCATTAACCTCCCTTTAGTTACTACTTGATAATCTTTGGGTAACCAATTTCTTAATATCTCTGCCCAATTTTCTTCTCCTTGATCTCCGGCTGTTCCTGGGTCATCTTTTGATCGTTTCTGAATTCTTTCATATTCTGAGGCTATTTCTTTTGTTGTGGTATACATGAAATCCACTAAGTCATTTGATTGAGCTTCCATTTTTAGTTTTAAATTTTAACAAAGCTAGCAAATATTTTGAGCCAATGTTGATCTAAATTTTACTGTACATTTTTAAAACAACTCACCAATTTCTCAAAATCACTTTCGGTATTATACACATTTGGCGAAACTCGAATTGCATTACCGCGAAATGAAACATAAATATTATTTTTACTGAATTCAGCTTTTAGCTTGTCTAAATCTATGTTTTTAGGTAAATACACACCAAATAAATGTTTGGTTCTATAAGTATCATCTTCAATAAAACAACCTAAATTTCGTAACTCTTTAATAGCGTTCTTAGAAATTGAATCACAGTAAGCTTGTATGTTTTTGGGTTGCCATATGGTTAGTTGTTCTATGCTTCGGGTAAGCATTGGTACTAAATTAAAATTACTGCATTCCCCCATATTATAACGTCCGGATTTTGGCTGATATTGACTTTCATAATTTACCAAGCCTCCAAAATTTTCACTGTCTTTTCTGTTGATCCAATTATTCTCAATAGGCTCACCATCATTAAAATAATCAGAAAAATATGCCATACCTAAGCCATAAGGACCGAGTAACCATTTATAACCTACTGTTATTACAGCATCTGGCTTTATATCTTTTACTGAAAACGGAAAAGCACCGAGACTTTGAGCACCATCAATAATTAACAATGCTTTGTATATTTTTGTTTTAGCTCTAATTTCTTTCAGACCAAATATGGTGCCATCTGCCCAATGTGCAGGGCTTATAGCTACCAAAGCAGTTTTAGTATTAATAGCATCTAAAATAGATTGATTCCAAATTTTCCCTCGGTTTTGAAAAGTATCAGGAGGATTAATAACTTTAATTTTGGCATTATTTTTTTCAGCAATCTTTTGCCAAGCATATACATTACTAGGGAACTGAGCATCAACAATTATAATTTCATCACCGGGCTTTAATTTTACATTATTAGCTACAGTTGCAATTCCATAGGAAACTG
Source organism: uncultured Flavobacteriaceae bacterium (assembly GCA_964463085.1). GTDB lineage: Bacteria > Bacteroidota > Bacteroidia > Flavobacteriales > Flavobacteriaceae > Aureibaculum. The sequence continues at coordinate 11,241 of CAYXAZ010000026.1, forward strand.
AAGGAATGATTGCAGTATTTTGATAATCTGGTATATCAACAAATTCAGCAAATATCTTTCTTAATTTTTTAACTCCTGTAAAAAATTTATCGGCAGTAATTTCATGTGGAAAACATTTTTTTGAGACCGCTTCATGACCGATTTTTTCAACGCTTCTTAATTGAGGAGACATATACGCTCCGTTGAGATAAGTTACGTTTTCCAGAAGTTTGAATTTGTCTTTTTGATTTGATAACATTGCTAATTATTTATTACTTCAAATATAACACATAAAATTATTATTCTAATTTTTAGACAAGTCTAAAAATATTTTTATATTTGCATAAAATTATTATCATGTTCTCGCAAGCCGAAGAAAATTATATAAAAACTATTTACGCCTTAGATACTAAATCTAAAAAGGGTGTAAGTACCAATTTAATTGCAGAAAAGATGCAGACAAAAGCGTCTTCAGTTACCGATATGTTGCAAAAGCTTTCTGAGAAACGATTGGTTATTTATAAAAAATATCAAGGTGCCCAGCTTTCAACCAAAGGAAAGAAAATAGCAGCTTCTGTGATTAGAAAACACCGTCTTTGGGAAACATTTTTAGTAAATAAACTCAATTTTTCTTGGGACGAAGTTCATGATATTGCTGAGCAGTTAGAACATATTCAATCGGAAAAATTAATTGATGAATTAGCGAATTTCTTAGATAATCCAACTCAAGATCCTCATGGAGATCCTATTCCAGATAAAAATGGAGAACTTCCACCTATAGAAAAAATAGTACTAGCTGCTTTACAAATTGATGAAAGCGGAATTTGTGTTGGTGTACAAGATTCTTCTTCAAAATTTTTGCAGTTCTTAGACAAACAAGGAATTGCTCTAGGGCAAAAAATTACGGTCATTGCAAAAGAACCATTTGACAATTCTTTAACAATTAAAATAGAGAATAGAGAATTGTCTATTTCAAAAAAAATTGCTCATAATTTATATGTACAACTAAAATGAATACCTATAGGCCAACATATGCGTTGCTGATATTTTTTGCTTTTTCGGCATTAATTTACCTGTTATTCAGACCAAGAAAAGGTTGGTTTTGGGTGATTAAAAACAACTTAAGATCGAATGAAAAAATAGTTATTGAAGATGTTTTAAAGCAACTATACCATAGCGAAAATTCCGGAAAAGAAGTAAATGTAAATAGTTTAACGAATACATTAAAGTTTAGCAACGGTATTATAGTAGATGTTATAAAAAAAATGGCAATTAATGAATTATTAGTATTTGATGGTGATGTTTTAAAGTTGACAAACTCAGGAAGAGATTATGCATTGCGTATCGTTAGAGTTCATCGACTTTGGGAAAAATATTTGGCTGAAAAAACAGGCTTTGATAAGGTGGAATGGCATGAAAGAGCAGAGGAGATGGAGCATAAATTAAGTCATGAGGAAACAAATTTACTAGCCACTCAATTAGGGAATCCAATATATGACCCGCATGGAGATCCTATTCCTACAAATTCTGGTAAAATGGCAGATGTCAGTGGAGAATTTTTATCTTCAATAGCTGTAAACTCTGTTGGGAAAATTGTTCATATTGAAGATGAACCTGATGTAATTTACAAACAAATACTTGCCGAAAATATCCATATAGGTTCTCAAATAAGAGTGGTTGAAAATAACAAACAAAGGGTGGTTTTTTATGCGGAAGGTGAAGAGTTCAAACTGGCTCCAATTGTGGCTGCAAATATAACGGTTGCTATTCTTGAAAAAGACGATGTAATTGAAGAAAGTATGGTGAGGTTGTCTAGCCTAAAAGAGAATGAAACTGCACATATTTTAGGAATCTCAAAAGAAAGTAGAGGAGACAGCAGGAGAAGGTTATTAGATCTAGGCTTTGTGAAAGGCACTGAAATTAGTATTGATCTAATGAGCCCAATGCGAAATCCTACAGCCTATTTGGTTAAAGGAACTTCTATTGCTTTGCGTAGAGATCAAGCATCTAAAATACTCATTAAAAAAGCTTAAGATCATGGAAAATAAAATAAGCAGTGCTTGTGATACCTGCGCACAATACAATGCAAAGGGATTAAAAAAACTAGGCTTAAATACCGAAAATATTGACTTTGTTGTAGCATTGGCTGGAAACCCGAATACCGGAAAAAGCACCGTTTTTAATGCCTTGACAGGATTGCGTCAGCATACGGGAAATTGGCCAGGAAAAACGGTGGTTAGAGCAGAAGGTGCTTTTGAATACAATGCTAAAAAATTCAAATTGGTAGATCTACCGGGTACCTATTCATTGCTTTCCACTTCACAAGATGAAGAAATAGCACGGAATTTTATCCTCTTTGGGAAACCTGATGTTACAGTTATTGTTGTGGATGCTAGTAGATTAGAACGAAATCTGAATTTAGTTTTACAGATCTTAGAAATTACTGATAAAGCAGTATTATGCTTGAATTTAATGGATGAAGCAAAACGAAACAATATCAAAATTGATGAAAGAACCTTGGCTAGAGATTTAGACATTCCGATTGTGCCAACCAGTGCACGATTCAATGAAGGAATACCAGATTTAATTCAAACTATAAATGAGGTTGCTACAGGAAAGATAATTTGCAAACCACATCGTATAAAAAATGTCCCTAAAAATATTGAAGATGCCGTAAAAAAACTAAGTATTGAAATTGAACAACAATTTCCATCCATTCCGAATAGCAGGTGGATTGCTTTTAGATTATTAGAAGGAGATACACATATTATTGATGCGTTAAAAACAGGAGAATTGGTTTAGTAATATTTATATTAAAATGATAAATTTTCAACTTTATAAAGAAGAGCAGAATCAGATTCCTGCCTTCGCAGGAATGACATGAGTAAAAATTCTATAGAAAATATAATAGCCTTATCTAGTGATCTACGTTGGAAAATTGGAGACGATTTTCACGATGGACTTGCTGAAGGAATTTATGCCGATGCTTCTGAAATTGCTAGCGCATCAGTAAGTAAAGATAATCAAAAACAACGCTTTCGGTTAGACTCTAAAATAGATAAGATCGTAACAAGTAAAACGTGGGGGTTTCCAATTATGTTTTTGATTTTAGGAGTGATTCTTTGGCTCACCATTATTGGCGCAAATTATCCTTCGGCAATGTTAGCAGAATTATTATTAGACACTATTCATCCTATTTTAAAAGGTTTTGCAACAAGCATAGCTATGCCTTGGTGGTTGGATGGGTTTTTAATTGATGGCGTATATTTAGCAGTGGCATGGGTAATTGCGGTAATGTTGCCTCCAATGGCAATATTTTTTCCAATGTTTACATTACTGGAAGACTTTGGTTATTTACCTAGAGTTGCTTTTAATTTAGATTATATGTTTAAAAAATCTGGGGCACATGGTAAACAAGCATTGACCATGAGTATGGGTTTTGGGTGTAATGCAGCTGGTGTTGTAGCAACGCGTATCATTGACAGTCCCAGAGAACGTTTAATAGCAATCATTACCAATAACTTTTCTCTGTGTAATGGTCGCTGGCCCACACAAATTTTAATTGCAACCATTTTTATTGGTGCAGTTGTGCCTGTTTCCTTTTCTGCAATTGCCTCTTTATCTGCAGTTATCGGAATAGCCGTTTTAGGCATATTTTTTATGTTCTTTGTGTCTTGGGCATTGACAAAAACAGTCTTAAAAGGAGAAGTCTCCACGTTTAATTTAGAATTACCACCTTATCGTCCACCACGTTTTTGGAAAACCATTTATACTTCATTGATAGACAGAACTTTGATAGTTTTATGGCGCGCCATACTTTTTGCTGCTCCTGCCGGAGCTGTAATTTGGCTGATTTCAAATATTTATATTGGTAATGAAAGTATTGCAGCTTGGACGATACATTCGTTGGATGGGTTTGGCTTTTTATTAGGAATGAACGGTGTTATTTTACTAGCTTATATTGTTGCTATTCCGGCGAATGAAATAGTGATTCCAACCATTCTAATGTTAACAGTGATGGCAAGCGGAATTCCAGGAGGCGAAGGGGCTGGTATCATGTTTGAATTAGATTCGGTAAATGCAACAGGTGATATTTTAAGAGCTGGAGACTGGACCTTACTTACAGCGATCAATTTAATGTTATTCAGCTTGTTACACAATCCGTGTAGTACTACTATTTATACCATCTATAAAGAAACCAAAAGTGCAAAATGGACAACTATTGCTTCAATTTTACCTGTAATTATGGGTTTTGTAATTACATTTTTGGTAGCTCAAATTTGGAGATTGGTTTTTTAAACCCAGATTATGGAATAGAACTTCGTAATGAGGGTTGAAACAACAATAAAATATGAAGTTTTACTGACTAAAGCATAACACCAATATGGTGAAGGAAGAAAACTTAGCAAAGCATTATATTTTACAAATGTTTCAAGCCCGAATAGATTTTCTGTTGTATGATCTAGGTTAATGTATTGAATTTTTTATAAAAATTAATGAAGAATTAATGAAGAAACAGATTTTTTTAAGCTTATTATTTATACTTGTGTTTATTATAACGGTAAATGCTCAAGAAGAAACAATAGAAAAAGAATATGGAACAATCACTACTGATAGACCAGACCAAACAGAATCGTCAGCATTAGTACCAAAACGATTTTTACAAGTTGAAACAGGTGCATTTTATGAAACATTAGAGCTTAATAATACTAAAAGTAAAACGACCACATTTAATACTACATTGCTGCGTTATGGACTGTTAGATAATTTAGAATTACGAGTAGATTTTAGTAATTCTGAAGTAAAACATGAGTTTAATGGTAATGCCCTAAATGGAGTAGCAAGCGGATTTTCGCCATTAGCCATAGGCGTAAAGATTGGAGTTACTGAAGAAAAAGGACTCTTACCTGAAATCGCTTTTTTAAGTCATATAAATTTCCCTTTTTTAGCATCACAAGATTTTAAAACCAAGAGTACAGGCATTGATTTTAGGTTTTCATTTGCACATACTTTGAGTGAAAAATCAAGTTTAGGGTATAATATAGGGATGTTTTGGGATGGTGACATTACAACTGCTAATTATGTCTATACTATTGCCTATGGCTATAGTATTTCAAATAAAGTTGGCACTTTTTTAGAGATCTATGGAGATCTACCGGAAGACAGTCATTTTAATTATTTTTGGGATGCTGGTTTTACATATTTAATCAATAATAATATTCAATTGGATATTTCAGGAGGAACAGGGATCACGCAAAATGTTCAAGACCTGCTTTTGAGTGCAGGAATCAGTTTTAGACTTCCTATGTAAAAACCCAAAATGTATCATTATGATGAGTATAGATGTTGTGGGTCATGAGCCAGAAGTTAGATGTGCATATAGATAATCTTAGATATATCTCTTAAAGAATTCTTCAGCGAAGGGTTTGAAACCCTTTCGGGGATAAATTAGTGCAAATTAGTGCAATTCGTGTCTAATTACATTAAATTAGCACAATGCAAAACCCGGCAACATTTCAAGTCTATAATGCTTCTGCAGGAAGTGGTAAAACCTTTACCTTAGTTAAAGAATATCTAAAGATTTTACTACAAACGTCTGATGCCAAACGTTTTCAACAGATTTTGGCAGTGACTTTTACGAATAAGGCAGCTGCTGAAATGAAAGAGCGCGTTATTAATAATTTACGTGCTTTTGCTAAAACAGATATTTTGCTGCATAAAACAGAAATGTTTCAACAGCTTGAAAAAGAACTCTCTATTGTAGATAACATCTTACACCAAAGAGCTGAAAAAGTACTGCAAAATATACTTCATAATTATTCAGCTTTTAATATCACTACCATTGATAGTTTTACGCATAGATTGATACGAAGTTTTGCTTTTGACTTGGGCTTATCACTCAATTTTGATGTTGAGATGGATGCAAAATCATTACTTAATGAAGCAGTAGAAGCATTGATTGCCAAGATTGGTGAAGACAAAGAATTGACTAAAGTATTGATTGATTTTTCATTGCAAAAAGCAAATGAAGATAAATCTTGGGACATAACAAGAGAATTGAATGAAATAGCTCAAATTTTATTGAATGAAAATGACAATGCCATCATACAAAAAATTCAAGAGAGACCTATTAAAGATTTTATCGATCTAAAAACAAAACTCAATAAAAAACAAAAAAGTATAAAACAACAATTTGCCGAAATAGGAAAAGAAGGATTGAACATTATTAATAGTTTAAATTTAGAATACAAAGATTTTTATTATACTCAATTCCCTAAACATTTTCAAAATTTAAGTGAAGATCCTGATAAATTGATTTTTGACCCAACAAAAGGGTTGGCAAAAAGCATTCAGAATAATCTCTTTTATACTAAAAATAAACCTGATGAGGTTAAAACAGCAATAGATAGTATTGTCAATTCATTATTAGAATTATACCATACTTCAGAAAGATTGTACCAAGAATATACCTTGAATAAATTATTCCTTTCAAGTTTGATTCCACTAGCAGTATTGAGTAATATCAATAAAAGTTTAGATGGCTTAAAAGAAGAAAAGAACGTCAGGTTAAATGCTGAATTCAATCAACTCATTAGTGAAAATTTACAAGAACAACCTGCACCATTTATTTATGAGCGTATAGGCGAAAAATTCAAACACTATTTTATTGATGAAATGCAAGATACTTCTATTTTGCAGTGGCAAAATATGATTCCGTTGATTGCAAATGCTTTGTCCCAAGAAGGGACAAGTTTATTACTGGTAGGCGACACAAAACAATCTATTTACCGTTGGCGTGGTAGTGAACCAGAACAGTTTTTAAAGCTCACTAATAAAGAGGATTCAAAAATTAATAATCCGTTTTTTATACCAAAGCAATTACAACCTTTAGATGTTAATTATAGAAGTTATAGCGAAGTCATTGACTTTAACAATGGCTTTTTTCAGCATTTGGCGCAGTTTTTCAATAAACAGGAATATGCAGATATTTATGTAAATGAAAATCAGCAAAAACAGAATGATAAAAAAGGAGGTTATGTGCAATTATCCTTTATTGAAGAAGGCTTAAAAAAAGCAGATGAAAAAGCTATTGCTTATGCGGAAAAAGTATTGCAAACTATTAATAAATTGTCAAGTGATTTTAACCTTAATGAAATATGTGTTCTTACCCGCACTCGAAAACAAGGGGTAAACATTGCAGATTTTTTGACAGAAAACGGAATAGATATTATCAGCTCTGAAACCTTATTATTACAAAATTCTGAGAAGGTAATTTTTATGATAGATTTGTTGACCTACCTTCAAAATAATGAAGATAAAGAAGCAAAACTAAATGTGCTGTATTTTCTACATGAAGACCTACAGTTAACAGAAAACAAACACACTTTTTTTAAGAACTTGTTAGACTTGAAGTTTGAAGCTTTTTTCAAAGAATTAAAAAAGTATAAAATTGATTTTGAACCGAATTACTTTACCCAATTATCATTGTATGAAAGTGTAGAATATATTATAAGAAATTTTCATTTTAATAAAATATCTGATGCTTATATACAGTTCTTTTTAGATGAAGTATTACAGTTTTCACTAAAAAAATCGACAGATATAACTGCTTTTTTGGAATTTTGGAATGATAAAAAAGAATCGTTGAGTATTGTTGTTCCTGAAGAAAAAAATGCTGTGCGAATCATGACCATTCATAAAGCCAAAGGCTTGGAATTTCCTGTGGTAATTTACCCTTATGATCTGGATATTTATAGAGAACAGAATCCGAAAGTTTGGTATCCGATAGCTAATCCTGAAGAGCTTAATGACTTTGATTCACTATTGATCAATTATAATAAATCTTTAGAATTATCAGGCGAAACAGGAAAAGCAATCTATCAGTCTCATCGTAATGAACTCGAATTAGATAATTTCAACCTATTATATGTTGCCCTAACAAGAGCAGTAGAACAATTGTATATTATTGGAGAACCTAAAAAAGTAGATGATAGTTTAAAAACATCATCACAATTTTTTATTCATTACTTACAATCAATTAGGCAATGGAATGACAATCAATATGACTATTCTTTTGGTGATCAAAAAAGAGTATCTTCAAAATCAAGATCTGATAAAAATAGTTATGAACTCAGTACACTAATTAGTACATCCTGGCAATCGCATACCATTGCTATTGTCGCTAATTCTTCATTGTTATGGGATGATGGAGACTCTGTTGCTTATGGTAATTTGATCCATGAAGTATTAGCCCATATCAAAACTGTAGACGATATTAAAGGCACAATTGAAACCTACATCACTACTGGAAAGATAACTTTTGATCAAGCAAAAGAAATACAAAAATTACTGATAGCAATTGTTACACATACTGATTTAAAAAGCTATTATCAGCAGAACAGTATTGTTTATAACGAACGTGAGATATTGACAGCTATGAGCGAAGTTATTATTCTGGATAGATTAGTAATTAATGATAAAAACGAAGCTGTAATCATTGATTATAAAACAGGAAAATCTGATAAAAAATACCATCATCAACTGAATAACTATGCGCAATCTATTGAACAATTAGGGTATAAAGTGATAAAAAAATTATTGGTTTATATTGGAAAAATGATTGTTGTTGAGGAAGTTTGAAGACCGAAGTTGGAGGATTGTCAACTTGAGCAGTTCATACAGAATCTGATTTGCTTATAGGTTGATGTTAAGAAGTTTTAAACGTGAGCGGTAAATTACATCTAACTCACGTTTTAAGGCTAGATTTTTAATCCCTCTGCTCACGCAAAGCGTGACCACCTTCCCTTATCCCGATAGCTATCGGGATCAAGGAGGGGTGGATTTCATCCCAATATAAATAGTGATTGTAATTATCGAAATATGAGTTATTGGGATGAGATTCGGGGAGGTGGAGGATTATTTTATTTTTTGGCGTTCAGGTCGTTTCATTACTGTCATAAAAGGGTAAAGTAAAAAAACTTCGGTCTTCGGTCTTCGATCTTCATACAATTAATATATTTGCTAAATGAACACATTAGATATTATACTTTTTGCATTATTACTTTTCGGATTGGTACGTGGTTTTATGAAAGGTTTTTTTGTCGAAGTTACTTCTTTGGTTGCTTTAGCTTTAGGCTTATGGGGCGCAATTCATTTTTCTTATTTGGCTGCTAATTATCTTAAAGATACTGTAGAATGGACAGAGAAATCTATACAAATAGTCGCTTTCGCTAGTACCTTTGTTATTATTGTGATTTTAATTTCTTTTACAGGAAAAATACTGACAAAAATTGCTGATACTGCATCACTGGGTATTATGAATAAAATATTTGGAGCCGCTTTTGGAGCCGCTAAAATAGGATTGATACTAAGTGTGGTTTTAATTGTTTTTAGTAAATTGAATAGAACACTTCCTTTTGTAAAACCTGCGAGTTTAGAAGCATCAGTATTATATAAACCAGTAAAAGATTTAGCACCATTCATATTTCCGTCTATTATTAAGGCGAATACTGATGATACAACTAACGAAAACTAACTTTAGTCTAGACTTAAAACTTCGGTCTTCGGTCTCCTGACTTCTAACTTTTTAAAAATGTCAACAGCCAAAAAAGAATATAAAAGAATCACCACCAAATCTCTTGTTGAAATGAAGCGTAATGGCGAAAAAATCGCCATGCTTACAGCCTATGATTATACCATGGCAAAAATTGTAGACCATGCAGGGATAGATATTATTTTAGTGGGCGATTCTGCTTCAAATGTAATGGCAGGCCATGAAACTACATTACCTATCACTTTAGATCAAATGATCTATCATGCTTCTTCAGTAGTACGAGCAATTGAGCGATGTTTAGTCGTTGTTGATTTACCATTTGGAACTTATCAGGGTAATTCAAGAAAAGCCTTAGAATCTGCGATAAGAATAATGAAAGAGTCTGGAGGACATGCTGTAAAGTTAGAAGGAGGCGAGGAAATTGCAGAGTCTATTTCACGTATTTTAACAGCAGGAATCCCTGTAATGGGTCACTTGGGTTTGACACCACAATCAATTTATAAATTTGGCACTTATACAGTAAGAGCTAAAAAAGAAGCTGAAGCAAATCAACTTAAAAAAGATGCTAAATTATTAGAAAAATTAGGTTGTTTCGGAATTGTGTTAGAAAAAGTGCCTGCAAAGTTGGCAAAAGAAGTTGCTGAAAGTATAAATATACCTGTAATTGGTATAGGTGCAGGTAATGGTGTTGATGGTCAGGTATTAGTGATACATGACATGTTAGGAATGACACATGAATTCAATCCGCGTTTTTTACGTAGATATTTAGATCTATATACCGAGATGAACAGCGCTTTTAAAAACTATATCAAAGATGTAAAGAGTGAAGATTTTCCTAGTGATGATGAGCAGTATTGATTGAGAAACTGACATAAAAAAAACCTCACTATTAGCGAGGTTTTTTTGTTTTTTCAATACTTTAAATTTATAAATTCTCTGTAAAAGGTGTAGGAAATGTATCAATAATATTATCTCCAGTACGATCTAGAGGGATATATGTGCTATTTAATTTACCCAAACGTCTTAAATCAATCCAACGATGTCCTTCGGCAAATAAAGAATATCTCCTTTGATTTAACACTTCTTCTAAAAGTGAAGCATCATCCGTAGCTCCTGCATAGTTCCCTAAACCAGATGCACTTCTAATAACATTAATAGCGTCTGTAGCTTCAGTATTATTAGTGCCAATATTAGCTTCTGCATACATTAACACTAATTCTTCATTACGAATTAAGTAAACAGGGTCTGTATTACTTTTATATAATGCCACTTGGTAATCGGCTGAAAGCCCATCAAATGTAGTAGTACCAGAAGTGAGTAAAAATGACTTATCAATAACACGAGTATCTCCTGCTTCTGCATCTGCAATCCAAGAGTCATGTATCATAAATTCTTGCCCGGATTGATCCAATACATGGAACTGTGCATTTAAAATATCATTTCCTGTAGCTCCAAAGATATGAGCTGGACCATTCATTAAATCTCCAGTTAAATTCATAAATGAACTATTTAATTGGGTCAAAATTTCTGAATTATTACCTTGATATAAAGCCACACGTGCAGCTATAGCACGATTAAACTGTGCAAAAGTTGACGGTGTATCAAATCCGGTAAACCCAGAGCTAAGTGAAAAATCAAAGTTGCTTCCAGCACTAGAAAGGTTTGTATTGGCTTCATTAAGCATTGTCATAATACCTGTTAATGCTTCATCATAACCAACGTTAGGACCAAGATTATCTGGATCTGCAACATCTAACCGAATACCATTAGTATATTGTCGGTTAGCGACCATAAGTAATGCATAGGCTTTTAATGTCTTAGCATAACCAAAATAGCTATTTTTAACATCATCTGTAAACCCTGCTGATGAATTTTCAACAGCTGTTATAAGGATGTTAGCAGATTTTACAATTTTATACCATGCTGCATAGGCACGTGTTGTTAAAAAACCATTATTATCTAAAGGCCCTTTTAATAACTCTCCTGTAAAACGTGGGTCAATTCCAGTCAAGTCATAATAATCTCTTGCAAGAATACTAACAGAATCATAATGAAATTCTAAATCGTTTCGCATAACTGCCTCTAAACCTATAGCTAATAATTGCACATCAGCCTGAGAGGCTCCATTTGCAAAGCTTTCAATGCTAGGAGCATTAGGATTAAGAATTTCATCTAGTTGGCAGCTAGGCAAAACCATAACTACACAAAATAGAATCATTTTTTTATATATATTTTTCATAATAATTAGAAATTAATGTTTAAATGAAAGTTTATAAACTTCGATGCAGGATATGGTGTCACTTCAACATTGTTGGCCAACACATTATTGCCAAAATTTGAAACTTCAGGGTCATAACTGTTATAATCGAATATATTGATTAAGTTTCTTCCCGAAATACCAACTTTTATAAGTTTCGTATGTTTAATAAGGTCTTTTGGTAAGGTATAATACAATCCAATTTCTCTTAATCTAAGATATCCGGCATCTTCAATAAGAGGTTCTGGATTCACAAAGGCTTGGCTAGCTCTATAACGACCATTAGACAATTGTCCAGATGGATCAATACCAGTATCATCATAATCCCATGTAGTACCTGCTAGATCATACAATAAGGTAGTTAAATTAATATTATCACCGCCCTTTTTCCAGTGCCATAAAAATGATAGATCAAAGTTTTTATAACTAAGTTGATTAGACCATGATAATTGAAAATCAGGTTCAGCATCACCATATACAAAGAACCCGTCGCCTTCAGGATCTCTTGCTGCAATTTCTTCAGCAGTAAATGCTTCATCATCATATGTACCAACAATTTGCGTAGCACTATGCCCTTCTTGAATAAGGAAAGTTCCTAATGATGCAGCAAAGCCCCCAAGTGTAAAATTAGGCACATCTAAACGCGTAATTTCTGATTTGTTCTTCCACCATTTTAGGCTCGAATTCCAAGAAAAATTCTCATTCTTTATGACATTCGCATTTAGGCTAAGCTCAACTCCTCTATTTTCTAATTCAGCAGCATTTAATACTTGAGTTGTAAACCCTGAAGAAGTTGGGGCTTGTGATCGAAGAAGCATTTCATCCACTGATTTATTATAAACTGATATTTCAAAATTAAACCTATCGTCTAACAAACCAAAATCCAATCCATATTCTAATTCTTTTTGACGTTCTGGACCAACATCAGGATTTCCTCTTAAATTACCTGGACTTAAACCTGAATTTCCACCAATAAACTGAGGATTCATCAATGAGAATCTATCACCAAAAAGAGAAAACCTCCCTGCTTCACCATAAGCAATTCTAGGTTTGAAATGACTTAATATATCAATAGACCAAAAATCAAATTTATGAAGGTTTATTGCTAGATTTGCTTTAGGATAATAATAAAATTTGTTAGCATCTCCATTGTTTGTAGATTTATCACCTCTTATCCCAATGGTACCAATAATTTTATCATCAAAGTTGATTTCTTCTTGAATAAAAAACCCGGTATCCTTTTGTGGTATAATAGTTTGCTGGGTTGACACGTTCGTAGATTGCCCAAGGTTCGTTTGAGAACCATTTAATCCTGTAGCAATGGTGATTACTGTATTACGTTTAAAATCCTGGAAAAAATTACCGACTTGTGTGGTAAAACTCAATCCGTTATCTAAAAATAAATTGTGAACCAAAAATGTAGATAAACTATAATTTGTGTTAATAGTAGTACCAGAAATTGAAACACCTCGTAAAGATGTTGGTGATCTGAAATAAGATAATGCTTGTGGAAAAATACTTGTAGTTCTCAAAGTATATTGATCATATCCTCCTTGAAATACTAACTTCAATTGATTCTTATCAGTATTAATAAATTTTATATTAGATGTAGCACTACCTATAAAACGATTTACTTTTTCGCTATTTGTAGTAAGTGCGACCGTCTCTAAAACATTAGAACCTGCTCCGCCAGAAGGATAGATTCCATCAACCGGTGATAGATCTTCCCAAGGAAAGGTAAATGCTAAGGCATAGCCTATTGTACGATTTGCATTACCATTGTTAAAGAAACCGCGATCAGCTTTAGAATTTATATAATTAGAGGTAATATAAAGATCTATCCAATCATTAAATTTTTGCCCAATATTGAGGCGTATAGAACCTTTTTCGTAACCGGTATTGTCAACCAAACCTGGTTCATTTTTATAGGTGGCACCAAAGAAATAATCTGTCTTTTCATTAGCTCCAGAGGTTGTAAAACGAGATGTAGTTGACACTCTAGTGTGGTCAAATAATTCAGCCTCATAATCTCTTAATGTAGCATTGGCAGGCCCTCCAGCTGCTATTATTTCCGATTGATCCCAGTCTCTTAAGCCTAATAATTGAGTAGGGCTTCTAAGACCAACTGTTTGAGAAAAGGATACTTTAGGAACACCTTGTTTACCACGTTTTGTTGTAATTATAACTACCCCACCAGCTGCACGAGATCCATAAATAGCCGCCGCTGAAGCCCCTTTAAGGATTTCAACATTTTCAATATCTTCTGGGTCTATATCGGCTATTCTATTAGAAGCGTCATCTTGATTGGTAGATGGGTTACCTCCACCAGCTGCTTGACTTACAATATTATTTCCTGAAGAAATAGTCGAATTGTCAACATAAACGCCATCGACTATAAAAAGGGGTTGTTGATCACCAAAGACTGATGTTACACCTCTTAGTCGCATTGAAATCCCACCTCCAGGTGCACCAGAACTAGCTCTGATTTCTGCACCAGCAAATTTACCCGAAAGAGCTCCATCTAAACCTGATTGTGATGTAACTCCAACAAGTTCTGCTGCAGAGACAGTAGCAACTGTGTTAGCAAGATTTGACCTTTTAGTTGTAGTTGCTAAACCAGAAATAACAACCTCTTCCAAACTAACAGCATCTTCAGATAAAGAAATATTCACTGGTACATTTGCATCTGTAACCTCTTGTTCTTTGGTTGTAAAACCTAATGAAGATACAACAATAGTTACAGGTAATTGATTGACTGTTAGACTAAAATTACCATCTCCGTCTGAAGTTGTTCCATTAGTTGTTCCTTTTTCTACAACACTTGCAAAAGGAATCGCATCATCATTAGCGTCTGTTATTTTTCCTGTAATTGTTTGAGCCAAAATACTTAGTGGCAGTAAAAAAACACAGAAAAACAACAACTTTTTAAGTAGTAGTTTTCGTTTCATTGTATTTGAATTAAATTAGTTTATATGTAACAAATATTGCTTTTTTTTTAGAATTAAGCAATTTTTCATATCATAATTAACAAAATTGTTAACATTTATTTAACATTTTAAGGTTAATTTAAATTTTAAAATCGACCTTTAATTTATTGAAAAATTATATTTAGAATAGGATACTTTTAACCAAATTTTAACAGCAAAACCAATAGGTTAGCGCTAAGTTTGCTATCCTAAAATTAATACTATATTATTGCAATAAATTTTTATAAATAATGGAAGAACAAAATTCAAGTGTTGACATTAGAGCAATTAATGAAAAAATAGAAAAAGAAAGTGCTTTTGTTGACTTGTTGACTTTAGAAATGAACAAAGTAATTGTTGGTCAAAAACATATGATCGAACGATTATTAATTGGTTTGTTGGGTAACGGACATATTTTATTAGAAGGCGTGCCTGGTTTAGCAAAAACATTAGCTATTAATACATTGGCTAAAGCAGTTAAAGCTTCATTTAGCAGGATTCAATTTACACCAGACTTATTACCGGCAGATGTTATAGGTACGATGATCTATAACATGAAAGAGAATGATTTTTCTATCAAAAAAGGACCCATTTTTGCCAATTTTGTATTAGCTGATGAGATTAACAGAGCGCCTGCAAAAGTGCAATCTGCATTACTTGAAGCAATGCAAGAGCATCAAGTTACCATTGGAGACACTACATTTAAATTACCTGAACCCTTTTTAGTAATGGCCACTCAGAATCCTATTGAACAAGAAGGAACTTATCCTTTACCGGAAGCACAAGTAGATCGTTTTATGTTAAAAACAGTTATTGATTATCCTAAATTAGATGAGGAGCAATTGATTATGAGAAATAATTTAAAGGGAAGTTTTGATAAAGTAAATGCTGTAGTAAGTTTAAAAGAGATTTTAAATGCCAGAAGTGCCGTTCAAGAAGTCTATATGGATGAAAAAATTGAAAAATATATCCTTAATATTATTTTTGCAACGCGTTCTCCTGAAGAATATCGATTACCGGATTTAAATCCGCTAATTAGTTTTGGGGCTTCCCCTAGAGGTAGTATAAATTTAGCAATGGCAGCAAAATGTTATGCATTTATAAAACGGAGAGGTTATGTAATACCAGAAGATGTTAGAGCTGTTGTACATGATGTGTTACGACATAGAATTGGGATTACTTATGAGGCTGAAGCTGAAAATATAACTTCAGTTGATATTATTAATAAAATTGTTAATGAAGTAGAAGTACCTTAAAGTAGTCTGCAGTCTTCAGTAGCAGTAAGCAGTAATTGATATATTTTATTTCATTCTGCTAAATACTGCCAACTGTAACTGCCAACTGTAAACTGATAAAGTTGGATACCAAAGAATTACTCAAAAAAGTTCGTAAGATTGAGATCAAGACACGCCGTTTGTCTGATCATATCTTTTCAGGAGAATATCACAGTTCTTTTAAAGGACGAGGGATGGCTTTTTCTGAAGTGCGACAATATCAATATGGTGACGATATTCGTTCAATAGATTGGAATGTAACGGCGCGTTATAATGAAACCTATGTAAAAGTATTTGAGGAAGAACGTGAATTGACCATGGTATTAATGGTTGATGTGAGTGGGTCTGAATTATTCGGAACAACAAAACAATTTAAAAAAGAAACCATTACAGAGATCAGTGCAACCTTGGCATTTTCGGCAATTCAAAATAATGATAAAGTTGGATTATTATTATTTTCTGATGAGATAGAATTGTTTATTCCTCCTAAAAAAGGAAAATCTCATGTGCTACGAATTATTAGAGAATTAATAGAGTTTCGTCCAAAAAGTAAAAAAACAGATATTAAGCAAGCCTTACGCTATCTTTCAAATGTAATGAAAAAGAAAGTTATTCTTTTTATTCTGTCTGATTTTATGGATGATGACTATGATAGTGCATTAAAGATTGTTGGCAGAAAACATGATGTTACCGGAATTAGAGTATATGATAAATACGAAGAAGAAATTCCAAAATTAGGAATGATACCTATGTTAGATGCTGAAACAGGAAAGACGATTTTAGTGAACACTAATTCCAGGATGGTTAGAAACAACTATAAAGCGCATTACTTAAAAACGATTGATTATTTTGAAGACACTTTTAAAAGAAGTGGATCAGGTACAATTAACAATAGAATTGATGAGAGTTATGTAAAAAAATTATTAGGTTATTTTAAAAGAAGAGGTGCTAAATGAAGTTGATAATTGAAAA
This sequence comes from uncultured Flavobacteriaceae bacterium, assembly GCA_964463085.1. Lineage (GTDB taxonomy): Bacteria > Bacteroidota > Bacteroidia > Flavobacteriales > Flavobacteriaceae > Aureibaculum. Next base: position 28,242 of record CAYXAZ010000026.1, read on the forward strand.
GAACAATGTGAAAATTCCCTTCTTGAGAGGGGTTAGGGGTGTGTTTTTTAGACAAGGGAATGTAATGAATTTGTGTGACAGAATCATATTGCAGTTTAATGAGTTGATAAAAAAACACCTTCTTTATAGTATTTTCCTTTTCGGATTTTTAGCTGTTGCTCAAAAAATACCTACAGTATCCGCTAAAGTTGATACTACCAAGATTAGAATAGGTGAGCAGATCAATTATCAAATTACTGTTGAAGATGCTGAAAACGGAGTCATTTTTCCAAAATTACAACTAGATAGTTTAGGTAAAATAGAAATAGTAGAGTCTTTAAATATTGATACTTTAAAAAACAGACTCATTAAAAAATATAGACTTACCAGTTTTGATAGTGGTAGATATGTAATTCCTAAACAACCTATTTATATTTGGAATCAACCCTATTATACCGACACAATTTTGATAGATGTTGCCACTGTTGCAGTTGATACTACTAAACAAAAGATGTATCCGATAAAGGCAATACAAAGTGAGCCTTATACTTTTGAAGATTTTAAATTATACCTCTGGTGGATCTTAGGAATTCTATTATTAATAGCATTGATATTGTACTTTGTATTGAGAAAAAAGGAAACGGTTGAAGAAATTGAGGCTAAAATTCCACCTTATGAATTGGCACTGAATCGATTAAAGGCATTAGATGAAAAACAGCTTTGGCAAAAAAATAAAATTAAAAAGTACTATGTTGAACTGACTGATATTGTTCGATCATATATTGAAAGGGAACTCAATATTCCCGCATTAGAATCTACCACAGATGAATTGATGGAAACCATGACCGATTTTAACGCTTCAAGTTCTTTAAATATACCGGAAGAAACTATATCGAAATTACAAAAGCTATTAAAAGAAGCTGATCTGGTAAAGTTTGCAAAATACAAACCATTGGCAAATGAAATTGAATTACATAGAAATGATGCCGGAGAAATAATAGAAGTGTTACACCCTAAAATTGAAATAGAAGATGAAGCTGTGGAATAATTTAGAATTAACAAACCCTGAGTTTTTATGGTTACTACTGCTAATACCACTATTAGCAGTATGGTATTTTCTTGTTCGTAAAAAAGATACGGCAAGGTTAAAAATGGCTGATACAAAAGGGTTTGCAGAACAATCATTATTGGCAAAATTGAAACCATTATTATATGTATTAAGATTATTAGCATTAACGTCATTAATCGTTGCTATGGCTAGGCCAAGAAATGTAGAAGTGAGTAAAAAAACAAAGACTACTCGAGGTATTGATATTGTGATGGCAATAGATGTTTCAGCAAGTATGTTAGCAAAAGATTTAAAACCAAATAGATTGGAAGCACTGAAAGAGGTTGCTATGAAATTTGTAAATAAAAGACCTAATGATAGAATCGGTATTGTAGAATATGCAGGTGAAAGTTTTACCAGAACACCGATAACTAGCGATAAAAGAATTGTAATTAATACCATTAGAAAATTACGTTGGGGTGATCTTGAAGGGGGTACTGCCATTGGTATGGGATTGGGTTCTGCAGTAAACAGACTCAAAGACAGTAAAGCAAAAAGTAAGGTTATTATTTTATTGACCGATGGAGTAAATAATTCTGGATTTGTTGATCCAAAAACGGCTACTGAACTAGCTAAAGAATTAGAAATTAAGGTATATACTATTGGTTTAGGAACAAATGGAATGGCAATGTTTCCTTATGCTAAAGATTTGAATGGTAGATTACAATTTAGAATGGCACCAGTTGAAATTGATGAAGAATTATTAAAATTTATAGCAACACAAACCGATGGAAAATATTTTAGAGCTACTGACAATAAAAAACTAGCATCAATATATGATGAAATTAATAAATTAGAAAAAACCAAAGTAGAAGAGTTTAAATATTATAATTATCAAGAAAAATATAGACCATTGGTTCTGTTAGCAGGATTGCTGGTGTTACTTGAAATGTTATTACGATTTACACTTTTTAGAAGCTTTTTATAATAAGACACAAGACAAAAAGACGGAAGATTTAAGACAGATAAAAGAATAACAATTTGTGAGACTTTGCGCTCTCTGCGAAAAACTTTGCATCCTTTGCGTGAAATAACCAAATAAACACATCAACAAATAACAACAGTAAGTGTATCAATTAGAAGACAAAACATATTTTATATATTTTATAGCAATTGCAATTTTATTGTTTGCATTTGTATTGGTATTGTTTTGGAAAAGAAGAAAACAGAAAGCTTTTGCAGATAGCGATTTGTTAGAAAAACTAAGTCCGGAAGCTTCACCATTCAAAGCGGTGCTAAAAATATTGACAATTGCTATAGCATTATCTTTTTTGATACTAGCGTTGGTAAATCCTAAAATGGGAACGAAACTAAAAACCATAAAAAGAGAAGGCGTTGATATTGTTTTTGCCTTAGATGTTTCAAAAAGTATGTTGGCTGAAGATATTGCTCCGAATCGACTTGAAAAAGCCAAGCAGATTATTTCAAAAATTATAAACAAATTAGGAAGTGACAGAGTAGGTATTATAATTTACGCAGGTAATGCCTATCCGTTATTACCAATTACAACCGATCAAGCTGCTGCTAAAATGTTTTTACAAAATGCTGACCCTGATATGGTATCTTCGCAAGGAACAGCTATCAATGAAGCTTTAAAACTAGCAAAGAGTTATTATGACGATGAAGAACAAACCAATAGGTATTTATTCATAGTTTCCGATGGTGAAGATCATGAAGAAAATGTAAGTTATGCTACCGAAGAGGCAACCAAAGAAGGAATTAAAATATTTACTATTGGCATAGGGAAACCTGAAGGAGGACCAATTCCGTTAAAAAGAAACGGAACACTTATTGGTTATAAAAAAGACAGAAAAGGAGAAGTAGTAATTACACAGTTGAATGATAAAACATTACAGAAAATTGCAAACGACGGAAATGGTAAATACTTGCTAGGAAATAATACAACAAAAACAGTTGAGTATATTGATGAATTATTATTGAAGGCTGATAAAAAAGAATTTGAAACAAAGCAGTTTTCCGATTTTAAAGACCAGTTTCAATGGTTTATCGGTTTAGGGATTTTATTTTTGGTATTTGATACGTTAATGTTAAATAAAAAAACAAGCTGGATTCAGAAGCTGAATCTATTTAATGAACAAAAAAAAAATTAATATGAAAAGGATTGTACTAGTAATATGCTTAATGTTTGCCCTATTAGGATTTTCTCAGGATAAGGATAAAAAAGACAAGCCTAAAATTGAACAAGCAGAAAAGAAACTTTTTCGAACAGGGAATGATTTTTATAAGGAACAAAATTATGTAGATGCTGAAGTACACTATAAAAAGTCATTACAACAGAACCCTAATTACGAAAAAGCCAATTATAATTTAGGAAATGCTATTTATCAGCAAAATAGATTTAAAGAAGCATTACCAATGTATGAGTTGGTTTCAAAAACTACAGAAGATAAATTAACTAAGGCTGAATCTTTTCATAATATTGGCAATACAATGATGAAAGAAAAACAGTATGAAAAAGCTGTTGAAGCATTTAAAAATTCATTGCGAAATAATTCTAAAGATGATGAAACCCGTTATAATCTGGCCTTGGCTCAAAAAATGTTGAAAAAGAAACAGCAACAAAATAAAGATAAGAACAAAGACAAAAAGGATAAAGATAAAAAAGACAAGAACGACAAAAAAGATCAGAATAAAGATAAAGACAAGAAAGGCGATGATAAAGATAAGAATAAGGACAAAAAGAAAGATGAAAATGGCGATAAAGACAAACAAAAAAAACAGCCTAAACCACAGCAACCCAAATTATCACCTCAACAGGTAAAACAACTGTTGGAAGCTATGAATAAAGAAGAAAATAAAACTCAGAAAAAAGTAAATGCTAAAAAGGCAAAAGGAAGAAAAGTAAAACAAGAGAAAGATTGGTAGTTTTAAAGCTGGAAGTTGGAAGACCGAAGCTTTTGCGAAGGAGGAGAACCTTGTAGGTATTTTAAAAGAAAGAACAAGTTATCTTTGACAGATTCGATAAAAATGGATTAAAGGAGAATAGAAATTAATGTTTAGAAAAAATACAATATTAATAGTATTACTAATTGTAAGCCAACAATTGTTAGCTCAAGAGGTGTCATTTAAAACTACTGTAAGTAAAGACAGACTAGGTTTAAATGAGCGTTTACGCATTACATTTTCTATAAACAAGCAAGGATCTGATGATTTTACACCTCCAAATTTTAGAAACTTTAAAGTGCTGGCTGGTCCAATGCAAGCTACTAATTTTTCATATGGAAACGGCAAGCAATCTTTTGAACAGTCTTATACATACACCATTCAACCTATTAAAAAAGGTGTTTTTAAAATTCCATCGGCTACTATAAAATATGATGGAAATATTATTAAAACAAATACTGTAAAAGTTAGAGTTACTGGGGCAGTTGAAATACCTAAAGATCCAAATGACCCAAGATATATTGCATCGCAAAATATTCATTTAGTTGCTGAAATTTCTAATACCAACCCTTATGTTGGCGAAAGTATTTCGGTAGTCTATAAAATTTATGTTGATGTAAATAAAGTAAGTGTTAGAAATACGCGTGAAGTTGAATCACCTTCTTTCAATGGTTTTTGGAACCAAAACATAGAAGTAAAACGATGGGAAGCTAAAGAAGGTTCTTTTCAAGGAAGAAGCCATCGTTATGCAATTATTAAAAAAACAGTATTGATTCCTCAAAAAGCGGGTAAACTTATTATTGATCCGATGGAAATAGAAATTAGTGCCGGTGTACCCATTGGAAGAAGAGATTTATTCGGTAATATGATCTCTAATAATACCACACTAACACTCACTACAGGTAAACGTGTTATAAATGCCAAACCATTACCAATTGAAAATAGACCTGCTAATTTTTCTGGAGCCGTTGGCGATTATGATTTTAAAGTAACTTCAAGTAAAACAGAATTAAAAGCTAATGAATCAACTCAAATTAAGGTAGCAGTTTCAGGTAAAGGGAATTTAAAATTAGTTGGACTACCTGGTATAGAAACGCCTAACGGCTTAGAACGATATGAACCTGAAAATAAAGAGAACATAGTAACTACACTTGGAGGATTACGTGGGAGTATTTATGACCAATATACTGTAGTACCTCAATTTAGAGGAAAGTTTAAAATTCCGCCAGTATCATTTTCGTATTTTAGTTTAGAAGATAAAGAGTATAAAACGATTACTTCTAATGCAATTATTATTAATGTGCCACAAGGAAAAATACCTACTCAAGTTGATATCGCTACAGGAATCATTAAGAGAAATGTAATTAGTAATGCTAAAGATATTCGATATATAAGCACTACAGCTAATTTAAAACCAATTACAAACAAAGAAGATTTTTTAAGATCCAAACTGTTTTATACTTTGTTAATATTACCCTTACTTTCTATTCCTTTAGGAATTTTTATAGGAATGACAAAGAAAAAAAGAGATAGTGATATTGTTGGTAATAGACGTAGAAAAGCTGATAAATTAGCCAAAAAATATTTATCTGAAGCTAAAAAGCAGCTTAATAATAACGAACAATTTTATATAGCTTTAGAAAAAGCTTTACACAATTATTTAAAAGCAAAATTACAGGTAGAAACATCAGATATCAGTAAAGAAAAAATAAGTACTCTTTTACAAAAACGTAATGTTGATACTAATACTATTAATGATTTTATAAAAGTATTAGATGATTGTGATTATGCTCGCTATACGCCAACAACCAATGTAATGATGCAACAAGAATACGATAAAGCAAGAACAATTATTGCTAAAATTGATAAACAATTATAAATTAAGTTTACAGAGTCTCTATGTCCCGTCGAGCACGGTCGAGACGTATTGATTGTTGAAAATTGGATTTTTTTTGATAAACATAAAATGAAACATATCCTTTTATTTATACTACTTATTACATCGGGATTATCAGCCCAGAAAGCAGATAGCCTTTTTGTACAAGCAAATAAGTTATACCAAAACGAAAAATATACTGAAGCATTAGAAATCTATAAAGAGATTGAAGAGAGTAAAGTGCGATCTGATAAGCTATTTTATAATATAGCTAGTGCTAATTATAAACTTAATAGAGTAGCGCCTGCAATTTATTACTACGAAAAGGCATTAATGATAAATCCTAACAATGGTGATGCTAAATTTAATTTAAGGTTTGCAAAACAAATGGCAATCGATAATATTGAACCTTTACCTAGAACGTTTTCACAAAAATTTTCGGTAAGTACCATACAAAAAATGAGCTATAATACTTGGGCATGGATAGCGGTCAGTTTATCATTTTTATTTGCGATATTATTTTTATTATATCATTTTTCATATAGCTCAGGTAGTAAGCGTTTTTATTTTGTTTCGAGTATCATAAGTGCTTTTTTAGTATTGTTAACGCTAATTTTTGCGTATCAGAATTATAATACGGTAAAAACAGATAAACCGGCTATTGTTTTTGCGCAACAAACTGAGGTTAAAAGTGCCCCTACAATGTCTAGTGAAGTAAGTTTCAAGTTACACGAAGGCACTAAAGTTCAAATATTAGAAAGTTTAGATAGTTGGAAAAAAATTAAAATAGCTGATGGCAAAATTGGATGGATGATTGCTGATGATTTGAAGGAGCTTTAATAATGCGTTCATATGTTGGCAGTTCCGAGCCTTAAGGCTGGTTCAGGATTTAAAACAAACAGGTAAAATCTCCCCCTTCATTAAGCGATATTTATCCATTTCTTGTTCAGATAATTTTTCAGCATAATTTACTTCATTCACAGTAAACCCAACGGCTCTTAATCTGTCAAAATAATCGCTACCATAAACACGCACATGATCGTATTGCCCAAAATGTTTAGTGCGTTCCTCAGGCAATGTAATATTAAAATCTTCATAGGTAGTTGCTCTCGAATAATCTTGAGGAATCTGAAAAATACCAAAGCCCCCTTTTTTAAGTACTCTATAGAGTTCTTGCATGGCTTTTTTATCATCTTCAATATGTTCCAATACATGATTACAAAAAATAATATCAAAACTATTATCCTCAAAAGGAAGGCTTAAAATATCAGCTTTTACATCAACAATAGGAGAATAAAGATCGGCCGTAACTAAATCAATATGTTTTAGTTTTTTAAAACGTTTTAAAAAACATTGCTCTGGTGCCATATGAAGAACCTTTTTCAGTCCTGAACTTGTTTCAGGATCCTTTGAGTTTTTACTCGGTTTAAAAAAATCTGTTTCATTTTGTAGATATAACCATAATAAACGATGGCGTTCTAAAGACAAGGTACTTGGTGATAATACATTTGGGCGCTGAATTCCATATCCATAAGGTAAAAATTTTCGAAAACTCTTACCGTCTATTGGGTCTGTATATTTTGAACCTTTTAGATAAAATGCCAATAACGGACTAACCCAATAACTGAATTTTATTAGAAAAGGACGAGGAATTGTATTTAATATATATTTAAAGAAAGACACGAATTTCACTAATTTTCACAGATTAATTATAAAACTACTCTTTTATATTTTAGACTATCCTCACCAAAATTAACTAATAAACCAAGTCTTACTTTAGATGCAGCTAAATAATTTAATGTTTGTTTTATATGAGCACTAGTCAAACTTTCAATAGCTTTTATTTCGAGAATGATTTTGTCATCAATTATAAAATCTGCAATGTAATAATGTGGTAGAAACTCTCCTTTATAACTAATTTTAAAACATTTTTCTCTAGAATAAATAATGTTATTTTTTTTGAACTCTATTTCTAAAGCATCACCATAAATAACTTCACTAAACCCTTTACCTAATTCTTTATGAACTTCCATACATGAACCTATTATTTTATAAGATTCATCTTTGTATAATAATTCATTCATAAATTATTCAGTGAAATTACTATTATCTTTATTTAGTGCAAATCCGTGAAATTCGTGTCTAAATTCATCTTCCTCCTCACTCTCAATTCCCAAAGCATCATACACATATTTAAAGGTAGAAAGTAATTCAGGTTTTCCGTTAACAATCGCCACATCGTGTTCAAAATGTGCAGAAGGTTTTCCGTCAGCAGTTAAAATAGTCCATCCATCTTTTAGTTGTTTAATTCTATGAGTCCCTAAATTTATCATGGGTTCAATAGCAACTACCATTCCTTCTTTAAACTTTTTTCCTCTACCTCGTTTACCATAATTGGGCATTTCAGGATCTTCGTGCATTTTCTTTCCTAAACCATGTCCTACCAATTCACGTACAACACCATAACCAAAGCTTTCGCAGTAATTCTGAATAGCAAAACCAACATCACCAACTCTATTACCGGCTTTAAATTCACGAATACCTTCGTATAGACTCTCTTTAGTGACTTTTAATAGTTTTTTAGTTGCTTCTTCTACTTCACCAACCTCAAAAGTATAAGCATGATCTCCATAAAAACCATTCTTTATGGCACCACAATCAATAGAAATAATATCACCATTCTCTAATGGCTTATTATTTGGAATACCATGTACCACTTGAGCATTAGGACTCATACATAATGTGTTAGGAAAATCATACAATCCTAAAAATCCAGGTATAGCATCATGATCACGTATAAACTCTTCAGCCAATTTATCAAGATGTAATGTGGTCACACCAGGCTTCACTTCACTAGCTAATATGCCTAATGTTTTAGAAACAATCAATGCACTTTCGCGCATTAACTCTATATCTTCAGTGGTTTTTATTTTAATCATTTAATAAATATAAAGGGCAAAGATAATCCAAATAAAAGAATGTTTAATGATTGTAATAAAATATGATTTTTGACAGGTTTTAGAATACTTTAAATCTATAATTTTGTTGAACACTAAAAACTAATAAATGTATAAAGCAATATCTGCACAAGATGCGGTAAAAATTATTAAAAATAACGATAGGGTTTATGTGCATGCAGCAGCTGCAGCACCGCAAGCATTGATTAACGCAATGACTGAAAGGTATGAAGAACTAAAAAGCGTTGAAGTGTGTCATTTACATATTGAAGGTGATGCCCCTTATGCTAATCCTGATTTAAAAGACAGTTTTCATGTAAACTCTTTTTTTATTGGGAGAAATGTAAGGCATACATTGGTTGCAGGTAATGGCTCATATACCCCTGTATTTCTAAGTGAATTACCATTATTGTTTAAAAAGAATATATTACCAATTAATGTTGCCTTAATTCAGGTTTCACTGCCAGATAAGCATGGTTATTGTTCTCTAGGAGTATCAGTTGAAGCTACTTTAGCTGCTATTGAAAATGCAAAACATGTGATTGCACAAGTGAACCCTAAAATGCCTAGAACGCATGGAGCAGGAATCATCCATATTTCTGAATTAGATTCTCTTGTAGAAATAGAAGAAGAGATTCATGAAATGCATATTTCTGAACCATCAGAAATTGAAGATAAAATAGGAAATTATATTGCTGAATTAATAGACGATGGTAGTACCTTACAAATGGGTATTGGGAGTATTCCCAATGCAGTTTTATCCCGTTTAGGAAATCATAAAAATTTAGGTTTACATACCGAAATGTTTTCTGATGGTGTTATTGATCTGATTTTAAAAGATGTAATCAATTCTAATTATAAAGGAGTAAATAAAGGAAGAGCTTTAGCTACATTTTTAATGGGTACAAAACGACTATATGATTATGTAGATGATAACCCATTTATTGAAATGAGAGGTGCTGATTATGTTAACGATATAGTAAATATTCGTAAAAACCCTAAAATGGTAGCTATAAATTCTGCTATAGAAGTAGATCTAACAGGTCAGGTGTGTGCTGATTCTATTGGTTCGCAAATGTATTCGGGTGTTGGTGGTCAAATGGATTTTATTCGCGGAGCCTCTTTAAGCGAAGGCGGTAAGGCCATCATAGCTTTGCCTTCAACAACAAAAAAAGGAATTAATAGAATTGTACCATTTTTAAAACAAGGTGCAGGTGTGGTAACAACCAGAGCTCACGTACATTATATAGTTACTGAGTATGGAGTGGCTAATTTATATGGAAAAACATTAAAGCAACGAGCTAAAGCGTTGATCAATATTGCACATCCTAATTATAGAGAGCAATTAGAAAAGGATTGTTTTAGGTTACAATAAATTTAAAAACGCCAAAAACTTTTTTTTTTCTTTGTAGAAATATCAGCCTTGGGATTATCTTTAACTATTTTATAAATTTCTCCCCAGGCTAATAAGCCACCAATATTTCTATCATCAATAAAAAGATCGGCATTAATTTTTCTACTTACTTTGCCTTCAAACTTTTCTTCAGGATAATTTTTATTTACAGCATAAAATTCTACTCCTTTTTTAGCGCAAAAATCAACTGCTTCCTGTAATTTATTGCCATGTCTGTAGGTCCAAAGGATAAGTCGATGACCATCTTTATTGAGTTCTTTAAGAGTTTCAATGGCAAAAAGCATCGGATTACCTATTTCAGGATAGGCATCTTCAACTATAGTTCCATCAAAATCAACAGCAATTATTAAATGGTCTTTAGGCAACATTTTTCGGTATTATAATTTGTGCAAATTTAATGTATTATCTATTACTGTAGTAATAAACTTAACTTTTATCATAAGAATGTTTGTAAGCTTTACCACTGACAATTTTTAATATATCTTTCTCAAGATTTTTTCTTGGAATTTCAACATAACGTCCTATCTCTTGGTCATTTTTATAAAAAATAAAAGTTGGGGTACGTACAATGTTAAACCCCTCTTGTAAATTTTTAGAGGTCTTTTTAGCTCTGTTAAGGGCAATCACTTCTAGGTTTTTTGTATCAAAATTTATGGCTTCTAAGATTTTGTATAAATGTGGAACTTCACGTTTACTATCATGACACCAAACCGACATAAAAACTTTTATTTTAAAATCTTTTGAATATTTTTTTAGTTTTTTAATAGTCCTTTTATCTAACTTATAGTCTTTATAAGTTGGATTGAACCATTGAGCATAAGGCTGTTGTTTAAAATCTTCTTTAACTTTTACACCTACTTGATCTTCTCTATTTTGCGTAATGGTTTCTTTGGTCTGAGCATAAATGCTAAGCTGAAATAAAAGTAGAAATAAGACAAATATGAGTTTTTTCATTATGTTTTAGATTAAAGATTCTTCAGTCATTATAGCAGGTTTTTCTATACCAATTAACTTTAATATAGTAGGCGTTATGTTAGCTAAAACACCGTTCTTAATTGATTTTATATCTTCATCAACTAGAATTAATGGTACAGGATTGGTAGTATGCGCTGTATTTGGTGACCCATCTTCATTTATCATAGTTTCACTATTACCGTGATCGGCAATGATAATACAAGTATAATTGTTTTGTTGAGCAGAGGTAACAACTTCTTTTAAACATGAATCAACAGTTTCTGCAGCTTTTATGGCTGCTTCCATAATACCTGTATGCCCAACCATATCAGTATTTGCAAAATTTAAACAAATAAAATCTGCTTC